>JAIRKV010000166.1 GCA_031259935.1 Prevotellaceae bacterium
ACCAGTTCGGCATCAACCAGCGGATTTGATTTATCTTCTTCGTTTATGCAATTTTGCAAAATGGCTTTTATTTCGCGGCTTGATACATCTTCGCCGTCTTTTGTATGTACCGATTCCGAAAAGAAATACCGTAAGGGCAATATTCCAAAATATGTTTGAATATATTTTCCGTTCAAAACACGCGAAACTGTGGATATATCAAGATTTGTACGTGTGGCAATATCTTTCAGTTTCATTGGTTTCAACCTGTTTTCGTCGCCCGAAAGAAAGTAATTGCGCTGCAAATCTATAATTATATTAATGACGCTGATTAATGTTTTTTGACGTTGTCGTATTGCATCGATAAAATATTTTGCTGAATTTATTTTCTGCCCGATAAACTGTGCTGTTTCTTTGTCGTGAACGCTTATTTTGCCTTTTTTTGATGCATACTGTCGCATCATTTGCATGTAATTTGTATTTATACGCAAATCGGGAATATTATATGAATTTAATTCTATCACGGGTTCTCCATCTTTAATGTCTAAAACAAAATCAGGAATAATGGTTTTGCCCTGTTCACTGTAATCGTCTGAAAAAAGATTTCCGGGTTTTGGATTCAGTTTCACTATTTCGGCAATGGCTTTTCGTAAATCGTCTTCGTTAATATCAGTTTTTTTTGAAATTTTATCGTAATGTTTCTTTGTAAATTCGTCGAAATATTCGGAGATTATTTTTTTTGCATCTTTCACCTGCTGCGTTTGCTGTTTTGCATCCAGTTGCAGCAAAAGACATTCCTGCAAATTTCGGCATCCTGTGCCGGCGGGTTCAAAAGTTTGAATAATTTTAAGTATATCTTCAAGTTCTTTGGTGTTTGTTACTACGTTTTGTTTGAATGAAATGTCATCGCAGATACAATTCAAATCGCGGCGCAAATAACCATCATCATCAATGCTTCCTATCAAAAAAATTGCAATGTTGCGTTGATGTTCGTTCAGAGAATGGAATCCAAGCTGGCTGATTAAATATTGCTGAAAACTTTCGCCCGACGACAATGCGTAATCAGATTTTCTGTTTTCGTTCGAATAATTATGCGTTTGCGATTTGTATGCAGGAATACTGTCGTCTTCGTCGTCCAAATAATCTTTTATCGAAAAGTCGTCTTCGTTTTTTTCAATTTCGGCATCAATTTCTTTTTGTTCTTCGCTTTCGCTTTCATCGAGAGCGGGATTTTCTTCGATTTCCGATTTTATACGTTCTTCCAACTCAATTGTGGTCAACTCCAAAAGTTTTATTGTCTGCAATTGCAGAGGTGTAAGTTTTTGTTGCTGTTTCAGATTTTGAGACTGTTTGAGCATATATGTTTATCTGTTACAAATTTAAAATTCTGCATTTTTTGGCGTGCGCGGAAATGGAATCACATCCCGTATATTTGCCATTCCCGTTACAAAAAGAATCAATCGTTCAAAACCAAGTCCGAATCCGCTGTGCGGCACTGTTCCGTAGCGACGGGTATCCATATACCACCAAATATCCTTATCGGGAATATTCATTTCAGCGGCGCGTTTTTTCAGTTTTTCAAAATTTTCTTCGCGCTGCGAACCGCCGATAATCTCGCCTGTTTTTGGGAACAGCACATCCATTGCACGAACGGTTTTTCCATCTTCGTTTTGTTTCATGTAAAACGATTTTATTTCTTTCGGATAATCGGTTAATATCACAGGGCGTTTAAAATGCTGTTCTACAAGAAAGCGCTCGTGTTCGGCAGCCAAATCGGCGCCCCAGTACACGGGAAATTCAAATTTGTGTCCGCTGGCAACGGCATCTTCCAGTATTTTTATTCCTTCCGAATATTTCAGCCGCACAAAATCGTTTGCAATAACAAAATTCAATCTGTCGATAAGTTCTTTGTCGAACATGTCGCAAAGAAACTCAATATCATCGCTGCATTTGTCCAAAGCCCAATGGATACAGTATTTTATAAAATCTTCGGCAAGTTGCATATTATCGTCAATTTCGTAAAAAGCCATTTCGGGTTCAATCATCCAAAATTCGGAAAGATGGCGTGGTGTATTTGAATTTTCGGCGCGGAATGTTGGTCCGAAAGTATAAATCAATCCGAGAGCCGTTGCCGCCAGTTCGCCTTCAAGTTGCCCTGAAACGGTAAGATTTGCAGGTTTTCCGTAAAAGTCTTCGGAAAAATCAACGTCGCCGTTTGAAGTTTTTTTTATGTTTTTCAGGTCAAGAGTTGTAACCTGAAACATTTGTCCTGCGCCTTCACAGTCGGACGCTGTGATTATCGGCGTATGAAAATAAAAAAAGCCACGTTCGTGAAAAAATTTGTGAATGGCAAAAGCCATATTGTGTCGAATACGAAAAACGGCGCCAAACGTATTGGTTCGCGGACGAAGATGCGCTATTTCGCGCAAAAATTCCATTGAATGTCCTTTCTTTTGTAACGGATATGTTTCGTCGGCTGTGCCGTAAATTTCTATTGTTGCGGCATGAATTTCTACCGCCTGTCCGCCTCCCTGCGATTCAACCAAAACTCCGCAAACGCAAACGCTTGAGCCTGTGGTTATCCGTTTCAACAGGTTTTCGTCGAATTTGGACGCATCTGCAACAATCTGTATGTTTTTAATTGTTGAACCATCGTTTACGGCAATGAATATAACGTTTTTATTTCCCCGTTTTGTGCGCACCCAGCCTTTTACACAAACATTTTTTCCATAATCGGCAGATTTCAACAAATCAATAACAAATGTACGTTTTATTTTTTCCATTTTCTTTAATCTTAACGCACAAAGGTAATAAAAAATATAATATTTTATAAGATTGAACTTCATAAATATTTGCTTTCAGGCATTTCCGTTATAATTAATATTATGAAATCTGTATTTTGTGTTAATAAAACCGTCGATAAATTAATCAATCTGATAAAAATATTTTGCAATTTAACATTTTGGTTGTTAATTTTTATTACCTTTATGCAATAAATTATACAAAAATTATGCTTATAAAAACTTACGGCAGCGCTTTTTACGGTATAAATGCAACAACAATAACAATAGAAGCAAGCGTTTCACAGGGAATAAATTTTCATCTCGTCGGCTTGCCCGACAGCGCAGTGAAAGAAAGTCAGCAGCGAATTTCTACGGCTTTGATTGCAAACGGTTATAAAATGCCGGGCAAAAAAGTTGTTATAAACATGGCGCCAGCTGATATTCGCAAAGAAGGTTCGGCTTACGATTTGCCTTTGGCAATAGGAATTTTGGCGGCATCCGAACAAATAGAATCTGCCAATCTGGAGCATTACGTAATAATGGGCGAACTGTCGCTCGATGGCGCTTTGCGACCGATAAAAGGCGCTTTACCCATAGCAATACAGGCACGTTCCGAAGGCTTTAAAGGTTTCATTTTGCCTAAAGAAAACGCTCGCGAAGCCGCTGTGGTCGATACGCTGGAAGTTTACGGCGTTGAAACATTAAAGGAAGTTATAGATTTTATCAATGGAAAAAACATTATTCCGCAAACAACAGTAAATACGCGTGAAGAATTTTTTGCAAATCCTCGCCGATACGATGTTGATTTTTGCGATGTAAAAGGACAGGAAAATGTAAAACGTGCACTCGAAATTGCTGCCGCAGGAGGACATAATGTTATTATGATTGGCGCTCCCGGCTCGGGAAAATCGATGCTGGCAAAGCGACTGCCTGCAATTCTTCCTCCTCTCAATCTGCGCGAAGCGCTGGAAACGACAAAAATACATTCGGTTGCAGGAAGAATCGACAGAAACACAAGTTTATTAACAATACGCCCATTTCGCTCGCCGCACCATACGATTTCGGATGTCGCTCTGGTTGGAGGCGGTTCTTATCCGCAGCCCGGAGAAATATCTCTGGCTCATAACGGAGTGCTTTTTCTCGACGAACTTCCCGAATTTAAACGAACAGTATTGGAAGTTATGCGCCAGCCTCTCGAAGACAGAAAAATTGTGATTGCCCGCGCAAAATTATCAATAGAATATCCCGCTAATTTCATGCTCATTGCAGCAATGAATCCATGTCCGTGCGGATTTTATAATCATCCTGAAAAACAGTGCCTGTGCGCACCCGGCGCTGTTCAGAAATATTTGAGTCGAATTTCGGGTCCCCTGCTCGACCGCATCGATATTCATATTGAAGTTGTTCCCGTTCCTTTCGAAAAACTTTCGGCTATAGACAAAGGCGAAACGAGCGAACAAATTCGCGGACGGGTAATAAACGCACGTAAAATTCAGGAAGAACGGTTTGCCGATACCGAAACAGTTCACTGCAATGCAATGATGACAGCGCAAATGCAAAAAAAGTTCTGCGCTTTAGACGGCAAAAGCGAAAATGTATTGAAAGAAGCCATGCAGCGACTTGGACTTTCGGCACGCGCTTATGACAGAATATTGAAAGTTGCACGTACTGTTGCCGACCTCGAAGCAAAATCGAATATAGAATGGCAGCATGTTGCCGAAGCCATCCAATACAGAAGTTTAGACCGCGAAGGCTGGGCAGGATAAGCAGTTTGTAAAAAATATTTTGCTCTGCTTCGGTTGCTTCGTC
>JAIRKV010000170.1 GCA_031259935.1 Prevotellaceae bacterium
TCGCAAAGCGAATGGAAAGAAATGTACAAAGTTTACAATATGGGACATCGCCTCGAAATATACGTAAAACGCCAAAAAGCCGAAGCGATAATAAAAACGGCTGAAAAATTCAACATAGATGCACAAATAACAGGCAAAGTGATAAAATCTTCGGAAAAAAAACTGACGGTTATCACCGAGAAAGGAAAATTTATTTATAACTATCAAACCGTTAACACGTAAAATTATGTACAAAAATTTTAATTCATATATTGAAGACTGTATAAAAAACAACTGGGAATCGCCGGCGCTGTCCGACTATCGCGGCAAGGCAAACCATTACAGGGATATTGCCCGGCACATAGCACGGCTGCATATCATTTTTGAACAGTGCGGCATAAAACAGGGAGATAAAATATCGATAGCAGGACGAAACTCGTCGAACTGGGCAATATCTTTTCTTGCAACAATTACATACGGAGCAGTTGCCGTGCCCGTTCTCCACGAATTTAAATCCGACAACATACACAATATCATAAATCATTCCGAATCGAAAATTCTGTTTGCAGGCGACGTTGTATGGGAAGGCTTAAGCGCCGACGAACTGCGAAATGTAAATGCAATAATTCAAATAAATGATTTTAAATTTCTACACTTAAAAAAAATACAGGCAGCCGAATTGAACACTGCCGTAGATGCCATTTTCGCCGAAAAATACAAAAACGGCATAAGCCCCGAAGATGTAAAATATTATCGCGACAGCAGCGAAGAACTGGCAATCATAAACTACACATCAGGCACAACAGGCTTTTCCAAAGGCGTAATGCTTCCGTACAGGTCGCTTAAAGCAAACCTCGAATTTGCCTGCAAGGTTTTGCCCCAGTTGCAGGGCGGCGGAGTAGTTGCCATGCTGCCAATGGCTCACATGTTCGGACTGATATTTGAAATAGTATTCACGCTTGTTTCGGGCTGTCATATACAGTTTCTTACACGAATGCCTACGCCGAAAATAATTCTCGAAGCCTACGCCTCGGTAAAACCGCGCCTCGTAATATCGGTTCCCCTTATCATAGAAAAAATATTCAAGCGCAAAATAAAACCCCTGCTCGAAAAACCGGCCATGCGTTTCTTAATGAAACTTCCGATAATAAAACAAAGCATAAAAAAGAAGATACTGAAATTATTAAACCATTCGTTCGGCGATAACGTGCTGGTAGTTGCAATTGGCGGCGCCGCATTCAACAGCGAAGCAGAAACATTTTTCAAAGAAGCAGGATTTCAATACACCGTAGGCTACGGAATGACCGAATGTGGACCGCTTATCTCATACGACGACTGGACAACAACCCGCATTTATTCGTGCGGCAAACCCATACCAACCATTCAACTGAAAATAGACAGTCCGAATCCCGAAACAGGAACAGGCGAGATAATGGTGAAGGGCGAAAACGTTTTTTTAGGATATTATAAAAATCCCGAAGCCACAAAAAATGCATTCGATGCCGATGGATGGTTTCATACGGGAGATCTGGGAGCGCTCGACAAAGATGGATACCTTTATATAAAAGGGCGCAGCAAAAACATGATACTCGGACCCTCGGGGCAAAATATCTATCCCGAAGAAATAGAAGACAGACTCAACAATTTGCCCTATATAAACGAATCGATTGTAATCGACAGCGACGGCAAGCTGGTTGCGCTTATCTATCCCGATTACGAACTTGCATACGCAGAAAATTTGACCCACAGCGACCTTGAAAAAATACTGGAAAAGGAAAAAGACGAATTAAACAAAAAACTTCCAAATTACAGCCAGATAATACGAATAAAACTTTATCCCGAAGAATTTGAAAAAACGCCAAAGAAAAGTATCAAAAGATTTTTGTATGAAAAATAATTTGAAAATTATTTATCCTGCCGTCCGCTTAAAATAATAAAGCCTGCAATTTTGCCGTTTCCCCGCCTGCCGTTTATCCTTGAAAATGCGGCACAGCAGAGAAAACCACAGGCAAAAACGGCTGTTGAAATATCCGGATTACACACCGACAAATAACAAATCCGTCAAAAAATTATCATCGGCAAATTATTTTATATAATAAAAAAGCAACTGATTGATATATTTTTGTAACTTTGCGGCACAATAAAATTTTATATAACTATAAATTACTAATATTAAGATAATTATGTTAAGAATAATTTCAGCTCAAGAAGCAGCATCATATATTAATGATGGCGATATTTTAGCGTTCAGCGGATTCACCGCATCCGGCGCTCCGAAAGTTGTATCCGAAGCTATTGCCGAACGTGCAAATGCCGAACACGAAGCAGGCAGACCATTCAAAACAGGTATTTTTACAGGCGCATCCACAAGCGAACATTTGGATGGCGTTCTTGCCCTTGCAGATGCGATAGATTTTCGCACTCCTTACCAGTCGACCCCAAATATGCGCAATTGCATAAACAGTCAGCGCATTAATTATTTCGACATGCACCTGTCGCATCTTGCACAGGAATTGCGTTACGGATTTTATAAAAAAATAAATGTAGCCATTATCGAAGCTGCAGATGTTTCGGAAAACGGCGAAATAGTTCTTACAGCCGGAGTTGGAATCATTCCTACGGCTGCCATGCTTGCCGAAAAAATTATTATTGAACTGAACGGGTTCACGCCAAAAAGCGTCAAAGGATTGCACGACATTTATATTCCCTTAGACCCGCCCTGCCGCAGAGAAATTCCTGTTTACAAACCAAGCGACAGATGCGGCGACACGGTATTGAAAGTAGACCCGAATAAAATTATCGGAATTGTAGAAACCAATCTTTCCGACGGCGTCAGCCCGTTTACTCCATCAGATACGGTTACTGAAACAATAGGCGCAAATGTTGCCGAGTTTCTGGCATCGCAACTGCGTGAAAACAAAATTCCATCTTCGTTTTTGCCCGTCCAGTCGGGAGTCGGCAATATTGCAAATGCAGTGCTTGGCTCGCTTGGCGCAAACAGATACATTCCGCCTTTTGAGATGTACACCGAAGTTATACAGGATTCGGTTATAGATTTGATTCGAACAGGAAATATAAAATTTGCAAGCGGTTGCTCGCTTTCGCTCAGCGACGATATGATGAGAGATGTTTATAGCGATTTTAATTCGTTCAGAGATAAATTCGTATTACGTCCGCAGGAAATATCAAATAATCCGGAAATAGCACGTCGTTTAGGCTTGCTAACAATCAATACGGCGCTCGAAGCCGATATTTTCGGCAACATAAACAGCACTCATGTACTTGGAACAAAGATGATGAACGGAATAGGCGGTTCGGGTGATTTTGCCCGAAATGCTTATATTTCAATATTTACATGCCCTTCGGTTGCAAAAGGCGGAAAAATAAGCGCTATAGTTCCCATGGTTTCGCATTTGGATCATAACGAACATTCGGTAAAAGTTATCATCACCGAGCAGGGTGTTGCCGACCTTCGCGGAAAAAGCCCGATACAGCGCGCAAAAACAATTATAGAAAATTGCGTGCATCCCGATTACAAACAATTGCTGTGGGATTATTTGAAACTTGGCGGCACAGGTCATACTCCTCACACTTTAAGCGCCTGTTTCAGAATGCATCAGGAATTTATTGATTCGGGCGATATGCGTAAAACAGTCTGGACAAAATAAAACAGGCATTTTTTGAAAACAGTTATTTCAGTATAATAAAAAATGTTATGCATAAAATAAAAAAAGAGGCGTAATGCCTCGGTAAGTTCAAATAGTAAATGCAACTGGGATAAGAAAAAAAATTGAGTTTCGGGGGTACCTCCGAAACTCAATTGAGAAAAAAGTCTTATTTTAGTTGTTATGAAAATAAAAAAACATTTAACTCAAGAACAAAGGTACACAATTTCCCGAATGTTGGAAGCAGGGTGTGCCGGAAAAGA
>JAIRKV010000130.1 GCA_031259935.1 Prevotellaceae bacterium
GTTAATTTCAATATTTTTTCGGCAATTTTTTCCATCAGCCATTTTGGCGTAGATGTTGCGCCGCACACGCCAACACTTTTTGCATCAATAAACCACAACGAATTTAAATCATTTTCATCTTCAACCATATATGTTTTTTTATTCACATTTTTGCAGGCTGTATAAAGAATTTTTCCGTTTGAACTTTGCTTTCCGCTAACAAAGATTACAATATCATGATTTTTTGAAAACATTTCCAAATTCGGCTTCCGGCTTGATACCTGTCCGCAAACAGTATTGTGCGATTCAAAAACGACTTTGTTATTTTTACATGTTTCAATCATTTTCTTTTTAATTATTTCGTTGATTTTATTAAAATCTTCAATGCTTTTTGTGGTTTGCGCAAACAATGATACGGGACGCGAAAAGTCGATAAGAGCAAGGTCTTTTTCAGTTTCTACAACAATGGCATCTCCATCGGTTTGTCCAATCAAACCATTTACTTCGGCATGATTTTTTTTCCCGAAAATCACTATCTGTCCGTTTATTTTTTTGATTTTCTTATAATTATTTTTTATTTGTTCCTGCAACTTCAACACAACAGGACAGGTGCAATCGATAATTGAAATTTCATTTTGTTTTGCTTTGATGTAAGTAGAAGGCGGTTCTCCGTGCGCTCGAATCAAAAGTTTTTCATTTTTTATTTCATGCAAACTGTCGTGATTTATACCATGCAATCCGAGTTTTTCCAAACGTTTCACCTCAATACTGTTGTGAACTATCTCGCCGAGCGAATACAATTTTTCGTGAGAATTTAATTCGTTTTCCGCTTTTTGAATAGCACGAACAACGCCGTAACAAAAACCTGATTTATCATCTATTTCTACTATCATCTTTCATTGTTTTTTGATTACAGACTGAAATATTTTGTCGAACCACTGCATTTGTTCGTCAATTGAAATATTGCTGTTGTCGAGAATTATAGCATCGTCGGCTTTTTTCAATGGACTTGTTTCCCGGTGAGTATCAATGTAATCGCGTTCGCGAATATTTTTTTCTATTTCCTGTAATGTAACATTTTCGCCATTTTGCAACAATTCGGTATAACGTCTTATTGCTCTTATTTCGGGCTTTGCAGTCATAAAAATTTTTATTTCGGCATCAGGAAAAACAACCGTTCCAATGTCGCGCCCATCCATTACAATTCCTTTATTTTTTCCCATTGCCTGCTGCAATGCCACCATTTGAGCCCGCACTTCGGGAATTGCGCTTATTGCACTCACATAATTTGAAACTTCAACATTACGAATTTTATTTTCAACATTTTTTCCATTTAAAAAAGTTTCGCTTTTTTCGCATGTGCTGTTAAAAATAAATTCAATATTAATTTTTTTCAAATTTTCAATAATTTTATCAACATTTAATCCACAATCGTTGACGAGGTTATTTTCAATACAGTACAAAGTTACCGCTCTGTACATGGCGCCAGTGTCAACGTAGATGTAGCTTGACTTTTGAGCGATTTTCCTTGCAAAAGAACTCTTCCCTGTTGACGAATATCCGTCAATTGCAATTATAATTTTTTTACCTTTCATTACTGTAAATTTATTACAAAGCACAAAAATAAGTAAAAGAATTTGTCAAAAAAAATTGGGAATACAAACAAAAAAAAATAACTTCGCATTAAATTTCAGGTCAATTATGAAGATTTTGATAGTAGATGATGAAAAAAGCATTTGCAGAGCGCTAATGGAAATCCTTGAATATGAGGGTTATGAAGTGCTGTTGGCTGAAAACGGCAAGCAGGCGCTTTCCGTTATTAAAGAAAATGTTAATCTTGATTTGGTTTTTTGCGATATAAAGATGTCGGGAATGGACGGAATTGAAGTTCTGGAAAAATCGCAGGAAATCAATGGAGATTTGCCTTTTGTAATGATATCGGGACATGCAGACATCGAAACTGCTGTTGAATGTATAAAAAAAGGCGCTTACGATTTTCTTGAAAAACCTTTGGATTTAAATCGCATACTGATAGCCGTACGAAATGCAACAGACAAAACTACGCTGCTGAAAGAAACAAAAAAACTTCGTAAAAAAATATTCAAAACAGGCGATATTATAGGCGAGTCGCCGGCAATTAAAAAAATAAAGGAAATGATTGACCGCGTAGCGCCAACCGAAGCCAGAGTATTAATTACAGGTTCAAACGGAACAGGAAAAGAACTTGTTGCCCGCTGGCTTCACGAAAAAAGTTTGCGGGCATCGGCGCCTTTTGTCGAAGTAAATTGTGCCGCCATTCCGTCCGAACTTATTGAAAGTGAATTGTTCGGGCACGAAAAAGGATCGTTTACATCTGCAATAAAACAACATAAAGGAAAATTTGAACAAGCCGAAAACGGAACAATTTTTCTTGATGAAATAGGCGATATGAGCCTGTCGGCGCAGGCAAAAGTTTTGAGAGTATTGCAGGAAAACAAAATTTCGCGCGTAGGCGGCGATAAATCCATAGATGTTAATGTGCGAATATTTGCGGCTACAAATAAAAATCTGCCCGAAGAAATCGCAAAAGGCAATTTCAGAGAAGACCTTTACCATCGATTAAGCGTGATTATCATAAACGTGCCGCCACTTAGCGAACGAATCGAAGATATTCCGCTGCTTACAAAGCATTTTATCAATGTGATTTGCGCCGAACAGAATTCGCCCGAACCCGAAATAGAAAATACAGCAATTGACGAACTTCAAAAACTTTCATGGACAGGAAATGTTCGCGAATTTCGCAATGTTATAGAACGATTAATAATATTATGTAATAAAAAAATAACGGCAAATGATGTAAAATTATTTGCAATGCCATTAAATTAAAAAATAAAACAATGATACAGAAACTCAAATCTTTAGTACTCGGAAACCGTCGACTGATAATACCAGCTGTCGGCGCTTTTCTGGTTAAGGAAACCGAAGACACTCAAAATCGAATAATTTTTTCGTCGTTTTTGAAGTATGACGATGGTTTGCTTACAAAATTATTGTGCAAACAGGAAAATATTTCAGAAGAACAGGCAAAACGGATTGTTGAAAAATTTGTACATGAAATATTGGATGTAATAAATAACGGCAACAATTTTTATATTCCTGATTTTGGCTATTTTACAAAAAACAGTCAGGGTATAATTGATTTTGTTGTTGAAAATTCAAATAATAACATGCAGCCCGAACCAACCGTAACAAACACGACAGAAGAAAAGAAAGAAGAACCGCTGTTTCCGCCATACGTTCCTCCTGTTCCCGAAATGCCTGTTTTTGGAAATACGGAACAGGAAACTCCTTATGATTTTAATTTTTCAAGTCCCTTTACTCCGCCCGCAAATACAACGACTCCGACAGAAACAAAGGTGAAACCGAAAACGAATCATGCAGGATATTGGATTTTAACAATAATACTGATAATAATTGCAGTACTGTTTTTATTATACCTTTTCAGTAATGATTTCAAACAGACAGTAAATAATTTATTCAGCAGTAAACCGAATATTGAAGTTAAGAAAGATACCACAACAATTGTTGCAGACACAACACAACAAATTCAGCAAAAAGATACCGTTGAAATAAAACCTGAAAAAACAGATAATCAAACATCAACAAATACGCCAAACGGTAAATATCAGGTGATTGCAGGATGCTATTTGGAAAGAAGTATTGCCGAAAATTTTGCAGATGAACTGCGAAGCAAAGGCTATAATAACGTCAGAATACCTGACAGACTTGCAGGAGAATGGACTCTTGTTATTGTATATGAAAGTAACGACATTGATGATGCAACACGTGTAAAAGATGCTTTTGTTGCAGACGGTTATGCAGATTCGTGGGTAAGAACAAAAGTCGGCAATTATACAGCCACAACATCCGGTCAAACTTCATCGTATTCAAATACAGCAAATACGGCAGGCAAAGTCAGAAGTAAATATCAGGTAATTGCAGGATGCTATCTTTACAGAGAAAATGCGGAAAGATACGCTAATGAAATGAGAAACAAAGGATTTGATGTTAGAATACCGGATAATTTGATGGGCGAATGGACTGTTTTGATTATACACGAAAGCGATGATTTGAATGAAGTAAATACAGTAAAAGAAAAATGCATAGCAGCAGGCTACGATGCTTGGATCAGAACAAGATAAATCAAAAATAATATCGCATCCCGAATTTGGAACAGTAAAATTCAATAAACGAAAAGGATTGCGGCGTATAAATATTGCAGTAAAATCAGAAAACGAAATAAACGTTTCGTTTCCGCATCATGTAAGTTATGACGAAGCAAACCGTTTTGTTATCGAAAAATCTGAATGGATTAGAAAAACACAGGAAGAAATAGGCAAAATCAAACCTGTACTTTTTGATAAAACAACAGAATTTGCCACACATTCGCACAAAGTAAGACTGTTTGAACATAACGAAAATCATGTACGACGCGTTATTACCGACGACGGTTTCCTGAATATTTACTATCCCAAAAATTCGGATATAAATTCGCCTGCACTGCAAAAAATTTTTCATCAGTGCATTTTAGACGTTTTGTTTTTTGAAGCAAAAAATTATTTGCCGCAACGTATTAAATATTTATCGGATAAA
>JAIRKV010000144.1 GCA_031259935.1 Prevotellaceae bacterium
TATTATGATGTTGACTTTGGCGATATAAATCTTGTTGAAGCCGATTTAGCCGCAATAGAAGAAAAAATGCTTGAACTTGCACGTACAAAAGAACATTTTATATGCCGTTCGGTAAGCAAGGACGAAGCGCTTAAAACCTTTACGGCAAAAGGCGACCAGTACAAAGTTGAACTTATAAGCGACTTGGAAGATGGAACAATTACATTTTACGAAAACGGTACGTTTACCGATCTTTGTCGCGGACCTCATTTACCCGATACGGGCATGATAAAAGCCGTGAAACTTACGGCAATAGCAGGTGCGTACTGGCGTGGCAACGAAAAAAACAAAATGCTTACGCGTATTTACGGAATTACTTTTCCGCAGAAAAAAATGCTGGATGAATATCTGCAAATGCTTGAAGAAGCAAAAAAACGCGACCACAGAAAAATAGGCAGAGAACTGGAATTATTTACATTTTCGCAAAGGGTAGGGCAGGGGCTTCCGCTTTGGCTGCCAAAAGGAGCGGCGCTGCGCGAAAAACTTGAAAATTTTTTACGGAAAGTGCAAAAAGATTATGGATATTCGCCTGTTATAACTCCTCATATCGGACAAAAGGAACTGTACATTACATCCGGACATTATGAAAAATACGGAAAAGACTCGTTTCAACCTATACATACGCCGCAGGAAGGCGAAGAATTTTTGTTGAAACCGATGAACTGTCCGCATCATTGCGAAATTTATAAGAGTAAACCGCGTTCATACAAAGATTTACCTCTACGTTTGGCAGAATTCGGAACAGTTTACAGATACGAACAAAGCGGCGAATTACATGGACTTACGCGTGTTCGCGGATTTACTCAGGATGATGCCCACATATTTTGTCGTCCCGACCAGTTGAAAGAAGAATTTTGCAAGGTAATAGATATTGTTCTTTATATTTTCAAAACATTGAAATTCAATAATTATGAAGCACAAATATCACTTCGCGACCCGAATAACAAAGAAAAATATATAGGAAGCGACGAAAATTGGGAAAAAGCCGAACAGGCAATAGCCGAATCGGTTGCCGAAAAAGGTTTGCCTGCAACAACTGAAATCGGCGAAGCGGCTTTTTACGGACCTAAACTTGATTTTATGGTTCGTGATGCAATAGGCAGGAAATGGCAGTTGGGAACCATACAGGTTGATTATAATCTTCCCGAACGTTTTGAACTTGAATATACAGGAGCCGATAATGCAAAACATCGTCCGGTGATGATTCATCGTGCGCCTTTTGGTTCGATGGAACGTTTTGTTGCTGTTTTGATTGAACACACAGGCGGGAAATTTCCACTGTGGCTGACGCCCGAACAATTTGTGATTATTCCGGTGAGTGAAAAATACAACTATTTTGCCCAAAAAGTTTTAAAAGTCATAAATAATTCCGATATTCGCGGTTTCATTGATGACAGAAACGAAACAACAGGAAAAAAAATACGCGAAAACGAATTGAAGCGAATCCCTTATATGCTGGTAGTTGGAGAGAAAGAAACAAATGAAAATCTGGTATCGGTTAGAAAGCAGGGCGAAGGAGATAAAGGAATAATGACAATAGAAAAATTCATAGAAACTGTTAAAATTGAAATAGACGAAACGTTAAAAAATTAAAAAAACATAAAATTATATTAAAATTAAGTGTATAAACTAAACTTTGGAGGATAAGACAATAGCAACACCTTTTCAAAAAAGACCTTTTAAACCGAATCCGGGTTTTGTCAAAAGAAACAGCGGCAATAATCAGATTCAAAACAACAAAGGAAAAGACGAGGAAAATCGTATTAACGAAGAAATAATGTCGGCAAAAGTAAGGCTCGTAGGCGATAATATCGAAAATCCCGGAATTTATACAATTGCTGATGCTGTTAAACTTGCACGTCAAATGAATTTGGATTTGATTGAAATATCAGCGAGCGCACAGCCGCCTGTTTGCCGAATTGAAGATTATCAGAAATTTTTGTATCAACGAAAGAAAAAAGAAAAAGAACAGAAATCGAAAGCAGCAAAAATAACGGTAAAAGAAGTTCGTTTCGGACCAAATACCGACGAACACGATTATCAATTTAAATTGAAACATGCAAAAAATTTTTTGGAAGAAGGCGCAAAAGTAAAAGCATACGTATTTTTCAAAGGACGTTCGATATTGTTTACGCGACAGGGAGAAATATTACTGTTGCGCTTTGCAAACGATCTGGAAGATTACGGAAAAATAGAACAGATGCCTAAACTTGAAGGAAAAAGAATGACGATTTTTGTAAATCCCAAGCCAAAAAATAAAATATAAATAAAATTTTAGTAACGATTAAATATTAATAAAATGCCAAAAATGAAGACTAATTCCGGTGCAAAAAAAAGATTTGATATTACCGGAACAGGAAAAATTAAACGTAAACACGCTTACAAAAGTCATATTTTGACAAAAAAAACAAAAAAGCGTAAACGTAATTTAACGTATTCAGCACTTGTAAATTCGACAGACGAAAAACGCATGAAATTGCTTTTGGTCGAATAAACGGTTTGTTGAAACAAAATCTTAAAAAATAATTATTTGTTTAACCAGAATGAACGGTAATAAAAAGATTCAAACAGGAACACCGACATTCAAAAAATTTTAAAATTATGCCAAGATCAGTAAATGCAGTAGCATCAAGAGCGCGAAGAAAAAAACTGTTGAAATTAACCAAAGGAAATTTCTTAGCCCGAGCAAATGTTTGGACAGTAGCAAAAAACACCTACGAAAAAGGTTTAACTTATGCCTATCGCGACAGACGGGTGAAAAAAAGAACCTTTCGCGGAT
>JAIRKV010000189.1 GCA_031259935.1 Prevotellaceae bacterium
TTAAATTTTAATCGCAAAAACCGATATATTTCCTGTTTTTAACATTCAACAATATATGTTGATAAAAAAACAACCTGTATTATAATGCATTAGAATTATTAATATTAAATTAATATCCCAAAATAATATTTTTTTTAATTTTGCAACATATTTTTGTATTGATTGCATAGATTGTTAAACTGTATATTTTAGATTATCATACATTAATTGATTTTATTACTTTTTTTTAAAAAAGTTGTGTCCGATAATTTATATTATCGGCGTTCATATTTACTTCAAAATCAATATATTATTTTTATTTTTTTACAAAACTCATCAAATTATTTTTTTACATAAAGTTATATATTTTGCAGGCTTGCACGTGATATTATTTGTCTTATAATATAAATTATAAGACAGAAATGCGTGAAACCCGCATAAATATTGGGATTGTAGAAACATCACCAAAAACAGGCAAAAATGCTTTGATGCCCGTGCTTTTTGTATTTGTGCTTTACAAAACAGCATTAATCACAGTGTTTTTGCAAAATTGCCGATTATACATTGAAAAACAATATGGCGGCTTTTGCCGTTTAATAATCATAACTTTAAGGAATTGTAAAAAAATATGGAAAATAATAAACAGGCAACAGCAGTTTATCACTAATTCCATTAAAAATTATCAATCCCTTTATTTTAATTTAATATAACATACAAAAAATGTGAACATGAAACAAACATTAGTATTATTAACCCTGTTTTTTGCCTGTGTGCAATTATATTCACAGCAAAACGTCTATAAAGGGACAATCATTGAATCGGGAACAAATCGCCCGATAGCGGATGCGAAAATTCAGGCAGGCAACGCTGCGCAGGCAGCAACAAGCAATGCCGACGGTGCGTTTGAATTACCTTCAACGCAAGGCAAACAGTATGTAACGATAGTTGCAGACGGATATCAACCGTATGAAGCGGAAATTGATTTCAACAGTATCACGGATTTGGGAACGATACGGCTGCAAAGAATATCGAATATTAATCAGGAAATTGATTATATTTCCGAAATTGAACTGGATGATGATATTTCGTCCGGACAAAATACTTCGGCATTACTGTCATCATCAAAAGATGCGTTTTTATCACTGAGCGGATTTAATCTCGGCTCTTTTCGTTTTCGCCAGCGCGGATACGAATCGCATAATGCGCTGATATATGTAAACGGCATGAAATTGAACGAAGTTGAACGCGGGCAGCCTGTGTTTGCCATGTTCGGCGGGTTGAACGATGCCGTAAGAAATCAGGTTTACAGTAACGGGCTTTTGCCTTCCGACGAAACATTTGGCGCACTTGGCGGAACTACCGTCATAAATACGCGCGCTTCAAGTTTCAGAAAGCAGATAAAAGTTTCGTATGCTGCTGCAAATTCTCAGTACAGACACCGTTTGATGGTTACGGCAGCAACGGGAATGATGGAAAATAACTGGTCGGTTGCCGTTTCGGCATCGCGCAGAGCAGGCAACCAGGGTTATGTAGAAGCCACATCATATGATGCATGGGCTTATTTTTTGAGTATCGAAAAGAAAATAAATTCGCAGCACAGCATTGCTTTTACCGCCTTTGCCTCGCCAAGCGAACGCGGCATGCAGAATGCTTCTGCCGACGAAGTTTACGGTTTGATGGAAAACAATTATTACAATGCAAACTGGGGATGGCAGAATGGCGAAAAACGAAATTCGCGCATGCGAAAATCTCACCAGCCCGTATTGACTTTGAACCATTTCTGGCAAATTGATGAAAAATCAAATCTTACAACTTCGCTGGGATATGTTTTTGGCAGAGACGGACAGTATGCGCTTGCATGGGGCGAGGCATACGACCCGCGTCCCGACTATTATCGCAACCTGCCGAGTTATTTTACAAATCCTGAAATAAAGCAGGCTGTTGCCGACAAATTCAAAAACGACCCGTCGGTGAATCAAATAAACTGGGCAGGTTTATACAGGCAAAACACGGAAGAAACGGACGCCGACGGAAAACATCAGGCAAAATATATTATGGAAGACCGCCGCAACGACCGTAACATATTTTCGTTTAATACCGTTTTGAACACGCTGCTCAAAGAAAACATAAGTTTGCAGGCAGGCGTCGAAGCGCGTAACGTGAAAACGAAATATTTTAAGGTAATACAGGATTTGCTTGGCGCCGATTACTGGCTCGACATAGATAAATATGCAAAGCGCGATTATCCGACAAATGAAGATTACTACCAGAGCGACCTGAACAACCCGAACAGAAAGGTAACAGCAGGCGACCGCTTCGGATACAATTACATAATGCATCACACCGAACTGAACCTGTGGACGCTGCTGCGCATGAAACTTAATGCGGCGGATATTTATTTCGGTCCGCAACTTTCGAACACATCGTTCTACCGCGAAGGGCTTACCCGAACAGGTCTGTTTCCGAACAACTCGTTTGGCAGGGCGCAAACACACAACTTCGGCAATTATGCTTTGAAAGGCGGATTTACATACAAAATCACGGGACGCCATTTTATTGACGGTAATGCAGCAGTAATGACGCGCGCTCCGTTCTATCGAAATGTTTATCTTTCGCCGCGAACACGCGACAATGTGATGAACAGTATGACAAGCGAAAAAATAGCAAGCGCCGATTTGAGCTACATCGTGCGTTCGCCATATGTGCAGGCACGTATCACAGGCTATTACACCACAATAAGGGACAAAACCGAAACGACAAGTTATTACGACGACTCGTACGGCTCGTATCTCAACCTTGCAATGCGCGGCGTAAACCAGAGATATGTCGGAATCGAAGCAGGACTGCAGTGGAAACTTTCGCAAACAACAACTTTCGAAGCAGCCTTTGCACACGGCAAATACGAATATACCAACAACCCGCTTATCAGCCTTACGCATGATGCAACCGCCGAAACGCGGGTTGAAAACGAAAAATCGTATATAAAAGGATTCTATGTTGAGGGAACGCCGCAAACGGCAATCAGCGCCGAAATTACCTACAACTCGCCAAAATACTGGTGGATAACTTTCGGAGGCAACTATGTGGCAAACGCCTTTTTGGATTTCAGCTCAATCAAGCGAATTTTATCGCTGTACGAAAATGTGGCGGATACGGACTATGATGTCATAAAAAAATATGCGGCACAGATACGCCTGCCCGAAGCATTTACTTTCCACCTGTCGGGCGGATACTCGGTGCGTCTGCGCAACAACTATTTGCAGTTTATGTTTAACATACAAAACATTTTCAATAAAAAAGACATTAAAACCGGAGGTTACGAAACAATGCGAATCAACCTCAGCGACATTGAATCGGCTACTTTCGAGCCGCGATATTACTATGCCTTCGGCACAAC
>JAIRKV010000236.1 GCA_031259935.1 Prevotellaceae bacterium
CCTGTCTTGTTTTTGAACGATGTGTAAAATGTTTGACGGTTTGAAAATCCTGAAATTTCGGCAATCTGCTCAAGCGAATATTTGTCGTAATCGGCATTATTGAGAATTTTAACGGCAAATCTTATCCTGTAATCGTTTATGAATGTATTGAAATTGCATTTGCATATTGTATTGATTGCTTCCGATACGTAATTGCGATGCGTTATGTTGAGGCGTTCTGCAAGTTTTGGCAGCGACAGGTTTACATCCGTATAGATGTTTTCTGTTTCAAACAGTTTGTAAATTTTGTTCATTATATCCGTTTCCTGCCTGTTGCGCAGGGTTTTGGCGGCGTCGTCGCTGATAATTTTACTTTCGGCATTAGCCCACTCCACATTTTTTTTATACAATTGGCGATATGCTTTTTGGGTTTTAGTGTAGAAGTGGAGAAAAATTAAAAATACAACAAGCGTCAATACAAGCGCAATGGTAATTGCCGTAATACGTTGATTTCTGATTCTGATTTGCTCGCCGGCAAGCTGCTCTTTGGTTTCAAAAATTTCCTGTTCGGCGCGCAATATTACCAGAGTATTTTTTTCTTCGCGTTCGTCTTCGTCGATAATATACACCGAATCGCGATAAGCGTATTCGAGTTCGCGATTGCCTGTAATTTTATGATAGCGGCTCATCAAATCGTACCAGGCTTTCAGGCGAAAATCTATTTCTTTCATTATTTTCGGGTAACTTTGATGGTCTATCTTCGATTGCATCAGCATTATTCGCGTTGAATCGATCATTGATTTTGCGAGATAAAAACGTTTTTTTTCGATGTGGCATATTCCGAGCAAATATGTACTGGTTGCCGTATGGGATGCACTTCCTGTTTTCAGTACTTCCGCATGAATTTTTTGCAGCAAATCCAGCGCCCTGTCGTATTCTCCTCTTTTTATACAGTTGCCCGCCAGTCCCTGTATTGCAACGATATCATATTGAGGGCGAAAACGTACATGCTCGGGGCTGTTGTAGAGCGCACGGTAATAATAGTCGGAAGAATCAAGTTGATTGATGGAAGCGTAATATGCAGCCATTTGTTCTTTTGCTCTCAATCCCGAGCGGTCGAAAAACAGACGTTTGCCATCCTCCATAGCCACTTTGAAACACGAAACAGCCCTCGGATAATCGCGGAAAAGATAATATGCGTTTCCGATATGGAAATATGTTTCGCGCCTTTTGAAATAGTCGTCGTCGGTCATGTTTTTCATTTTATCCAGCAAAACGGCTGCATATGTGAAGGCTCTGCTGTATTGCCGGTGATTCAAACATGCATGAAACAGTTCGAAAAGCATGTTACATTCGCTTGCATAGTCTCCGTTTTCGGCAGCCTTGTTCATCAGTTCGCTTATTCGCTCAGCCTTGATATTCCAAAGACTGTCGCTGTCGGCATGCATGAAATAGGTTTCCATACGCTCGGCTTCATCTTCGAGCAGGCGGCTGCGGTATGTTTCGGCGGCTTTTCGCATTTTTCCGCATTCTTCAACAATTTTTTCTGGTGTAACATAATCAAGCACCTGAAAGTAAAAATGATGCAGCAAATCTTCAACTTCGTGCGTTCGTCCCTGCGTTGCAATTTTATAAAACAGGCTGTCGGAATTGTAATACCATGTTTCGTTATACGTAAGTGCAAATACGCTGTCGCATCCCTGTGTGCGAGGGTAGTGTAGAGAATTCATCGACCATGGATACTGCCTTACGGCAAAATCGTCGCTGCTCTGCGCCGCTGCCGCAAAAGTCAATAAAAAGACAAGGCAAAATGATGTTAAGAGTTTCATGATTCCTGGTGTTTTAATTAACAAATATATACTGTGAATAATGAAAAAATCATTTATTATACTGTTTTACGTTTTGTAAATTTTACATTTGCTGCTCTGTTATTTTTGTAGTTTTTTTATGTTTGATAATTTAATTTAAAATTTTTTTGCAAATATAATTTCTTTTTTAATAAGTTGCAAATTTTAACAAAATATATCGGGTTCGGCGCATTTAAGATATTTCAATTTTTGTTATTTATTGTAAATATTTATAAATGCAAATGACATTTAATAATTTAAATATTTAAAGATTTAAAAATTTAAAGAAGCACCACGTCATTGCGAACTGCGAAGCAGTGAAGCAATCCAGAAAAAATTGTCCGAACTTTGATTTGTATGATTAAAATGATTAATAATGAATGAAAAAAACAAAAAAAATATCCCGCAAGGGATAAAATGTTGGTAGAAATTTCACCGCAACAAAGATTACGTGCGGAGCAGCGGCGGTTTTTCAAGTCATTTGCGGCAACCCGCACGTGATGCACAAAGGTATGTCGTTTTTACCGAGCGATGCATTCCTAACGGGATGCAATCCGGAAAAAATTGTCCGAACTTTGATTTGTATGATTAAAAATGATATAAGAATTTAATAATTTAAAGATTTAAAATGAAAAAAAGCACGTCATTGCGAGCGAAGCGAAGCAATCCAGAAGATTATTTGCCATTTTTTCATTGTTTATTTTTCTGGATTGCTTCGTCGCTACGCTCCTCGCAATGACGAAAAAAAATATCCCGTTAGGGATAGAATGTTGGTAGAAATTTCACCGCAACCAAAGGTTACG
>JAIRKV010000261.1 GCA_031259935.1 Prevotellaceae bacterium
TATTTGTTTGTGTGTAATTTACATTATAATATTATCTTTGCATGAAATATTAAAATTCAAAATAATGAAAAAAATTATCACTTTAACATTAGCAACAGTTTTTCTGTTTAATTCAGCACTCAAAGCAGATGAAGGAATGTGGCTTTTGCCGCTGCTGGAAAAAACAGGTTTTCCCGAAATGAAAAAACTTGGAGTACGGCTCACAGCCGAACAAATTTACAGTATCAACAATTCAAGTTTGAAAGATGCAATAGTAATTTTTGGCGGAGGCTGCACAGGCGAACTCGTGTCGGCTGATGGTTTGATTCTCACAAATCATCACTGCGGATATTCGTCGATACAGCAGCACAGTTCTGTCGAACACGACTATCTCAAAGACGGTTTTTGGGCAATGTCGCGCAGCGATGAACTGCCAACGCCCGGACTTAGAGTTTTCTTTCTCGAAAGTTTTGAAGATGTTACCGATTCAATAAATGCCGTAACGGCAGCAGGCATCAGCAGCGAAGCCGAGCGTCAAAAAGCCATTCGTGAAAAAATAACGGAAATGACTGCAAAATATGACGGACTGCAAGGAATACGCGCCGTCGTTTCGAGTTTTTATACAGGCAATATTTATTATCTGATAGTTTATAAAATATACAGCGATGTTCGCATGGTCGGAGCGCCGCCATCGTCAATAGGAAAATTCGGAGGCGATACCGACAACTGGATGTGGCCCCGACACACGGGCGACTTCTCGATGTTTCGCGTTTATGCCGACAGGGATGGAAATCCGGCAGAATATTCGCCCGACAATGTTCCCTATAAACCAAAACAGCACCTGAAAGTTTCGATAAAAGGCGTGCAGAAAAACGACTACGCAATGATTATGGGCTATCCCGGACGAACACAGCGATACATGACCTCGTGGGAAGTCGACGAACGCATGAATATCACCAATGCAAGCCGTATTCATATTCGCGGCATTCTTTTGGAATTGATGAAAGAAGACATGGAAGCCGACAGAAAAGTTCGCATTCAGTATGCCTCGAAACATGCAGGCATAAGCAATTACTGGAAAAATTCGGCAGGAATGAACAAAGCGCTGAAACGATTGAAAATTAAGGATAAAAAGCAACAGGAAGAACGCGACTTTACGGCATGGGTAAATGCAAATGAAACCAGAAAAGAAAAATACGGCGAAGCGCTGAATTTGATACGGCAGGCAGTTGCCGACAGAGCCGAATACCAAAAAATATCGATGTACTACAACGAAGCCATTCTCAATTCCGAAGCCGTAAGAAATGCAGCCGTCGTAAACAGTTATCTTGCAGCGATGAAAAAAGACAGCAGTGAAGATAAAAAAGCAGAAACGCTTAACGACCTGAAAGAAAGTATCGAATCGTTTTTTAAAAACTATAACAAACCTACCGATTTGAAAATCACAAAAGCGCTTTTCAAAGATTTTATCGAAAACGCCGAAGCAAAATATTATCCCGAAATCTTTGCTCAAATCGACAGTCTTTACAATGGAGACGTAAATAAATTTGTAGATAACATGTTTGCAACATCGATATTTTGCGACAAGGAGAAGATGGAAGCATTTCTGGCAAATCAAAACTATGAAGCGCAGGCAGCAGACCCGGCAAATCAGATATATTTATCGGTTATGAAAAAAAACGGCGAGGCGCGCCTTGCAACCCAGTCCATCAGCGAGCAGTACAATAAAGGTCGCCGCTTGTACGAAAGCGGACTGCTCGAAATGAACGCAGGCAAAAAAGCAATGTATCCCGATGCAAATTCTACAATGCGACTGACTTACGGAACAGTACAGGATTATTATCCGGCAGATGCGGTTCATTATGATTATATCACAACCATCGACGGAGTGATGCAAAAAGAAGATCCCGAGAATCTGTTTGAATTTGAAGTCCCCGAACGATTAAAAGAATTGTACAAAGCCAAAGATTACGGCAGATATGCAATGCAAAACGGAAACCTTCCCGTTGCATTTCTTTCGACAAACGATATTACGGGAGGCAATTCGGGAAGCCCCGTAATGAATGCCAAAGGCGAACTTGTTGGCTTGGCGTTCGACGGAAACTGGGAAGCAATGAGCGGCGATATTTGTTTTGAACCCGATTTGCAGCGCTGTATCAATGTTGATATCAGATACGTGCTGTTTATTATTGATAAATATGCAGGAGCAAAACATCTTGTTGACGAAATGACAATTGTAAAATAATAACAGCGCTTCGGTTGCTTCGGGCTGACGCCCTCGCAATGACGTGGCGGTTTTTGTTTTGTTCGTCATTGCGAACTGCGAAGCAGGAAGCAATCCAGAAGCAATGAACAATAAGGTAATAAGGTTGAAATGTGTATGTTATCTTTTGCTCTACTAAGGTTGTTTTGTTTTTGAAATAAGGTGGAAATAAGGTTTTTTCTGGATTGCTTCGTCATTTCATTCCTCGCAATGACGAACAAAAAGAAGAAAAAACCTGTTCCTGTTTTGCCGACTTCTATCCTGTATGTACGTAAAACACGGTATTTTTATTCGACAATTTGCATTTATAACTTGTTTATAA
>JAIRKV010000005.1 GCA_031259935.1 Prevotellaceae bacterium
AAAAACAAATAACGGAACATGGCAAAAATAAGTTTTAAGAAAGAAGATTTGGCGTCGTACATTTTAATAATTGCAGGCTCGTTTATAATGGCTGTGGGATTTGTGGTATTTGTTTCGCCGCTGAAACTTGCGCCGGGAGGCGTTTATGGCATAGCAATAATTTTGCATCATCATTTTAATTTTCCTATCGGGCTGTCGGGCATTTGCCTTGATTTGCCTCTGCTGCTGGCGGGAACTCTGGTTTTGGGACCCAAATTCGGAACGAAAACATTGATTGGAATAATTTCGCTGTCGGCTTCGATTTCGATAATGGAATATCTTTACGGATACGAGCCGCTGATTGCCGACAGTTCCACGTTTTTTGTGCAGGCGGTTTTCGGGGGCGTGATAATAGGAACGGGGCTCGGAATAATTTTCAAAACCAAAGCCACTTCGGGCGGTTCCGATATTATTGCAACGATATTGAAACGGTATACGCACCTGTCGATAGGGTCGGCGCTTATGATAGTTGATTCGGTAATTGTGCTTGTTGCTCTGATTGTGTTCAGCGACTGGACAATTCCGCTTTATTCGTGGACGGTGATTTACGTGAGCAGCACCATTGCCGACAAAATTGTGAAGGGATTCAATCCTACTCAGACGGTGCTTATAATTTCGGACAGATATGAGGAAATTTCGCAAAAAATTATGGACGAAATGGAACGCGGGGCAACGCTTATCAGCGCTCACGGCGCTTTTTCGGGCAGCGAAAAAAAGATAATTTTCACCAATATAAGCATTCGTGAAGTTGCAACGGTGCGTCGATACATTCGGCAGATAGATCCTGAGGCTTTTGTTACCGTGATTGATGCAAACGAAGTCATAGGCGATGGGTTTAAAAGTATCCACGAAAAATATTAATATGGTTTTGAAAGGGAAGCGGGTTATCGGGCTGTTTTCGACTGTTTCTTTTTTCTGTTTTTTTGCAGCATCTTTGTGTGTTCTTCCATTCCCATTCCGAAAACCTGCGTGTAGAGTTCATTATAGTCGCCGTATTCGTATATGTTTACAAGTTTTTCGAGAATGGCATCGTCGCCGTTTTTATCGTATCTGTATTTAAGGCTTGCTCCGAAAATACCTGCAACGCTCTGCCAGAAAAATGCCGACAGTCCGCCTTTCATTTCTTTTACAATTTGATAAACGGTGGTTTCGGTTTGGCGATTTATAAGTTTTATCAGCATTTTTCCCTGCGACAGGGTCAGTTTTTTCAGCGCCGATTTATACCTGTCTGTCATTTCTTTTTCTACTTCCTTGATATATTCTTTACGCTGCCGTTTGCCGGTGATTTTGGCAAAACGGGCGTCCATTTCGGCAAGTTTGCTTTTTGCTGCTTGCGCATAGGGATAAACTCGCGGAAGATTGTAAACCATTCGGGAATAGTTTTTCCATTCGCGTCTGTTTTTGAATTTCGGCATCGCAACAATCTTCAATTCATCTATCGACATAAGATAAAGCGTATCGCCGTTTTCAACAACATACTGCTGAAAATACGGCTGCTGCGTTTCTGTCTGCGCCTGTGCGCCGGCGCAGAAGATGAATGTAAGCAGAATTGCGGATATGCTCAAAACTTTTGTCATTTCACAAGTGTATTGTACGAAGAAATTAATAAATTTACTACTTCCGAGTAATTTTTTATTCCCGAATTTATGCGGTTTGTTTTAAGATATGTATCATAAACTGCCCTCTGTGCGTTCGACAGTGTTTGATTTCGTGCTTCTGTCCAGTGTTTCGACATGGTTTTAATATCTTCGATAATTTTACTGTCGACTGTTGCGAGCAGATTTTTGTAATCATCGGGAAATATTGCAGCATAATTGTTGAGTACGTAAATTATTGTCGAAATGTATGCGCTGTAGCGCAGTTGAGCATCATCGCCCGTGGCGCATGTGATAAATGCATACAGATTACATTCGGCTTCGCTTGCAACTCCGAATTGATGCGCTTTTTCGTGAGCCAGAGTAAACGGATATTCAAAATCGAGCACAAAACCGTTGACATGAATTTCGTTGAAAAATGGACCGAAATATCCCGACACGCCTGTTTTCGTGTGTAATGATTCATATAACATTCGCTTTGATTTTCGCTTCCCGTTAGGATATTTGATTTTCAAAACATCTTTCAGTTTTTCGTATTGCAGTTCTATTTTTCTGTTTATATCATCTTTGTCGATACTTTTCAAATCGATGTATGCAGAGTTTGCATCATCAATAAATTTTTTTGCAAACGCACTGAAATTTTCGGCATTATATTCGGATTTTCGAATGTTGCAGCGTTCATAAAAATCTTTGCGAAAATAAGCAAATCCCCACGCAAAGTAAAACCATGCAACAAGAAGCAAAACCGAGCGGGCGATGATATACAGTCCTTTCGACCATTTTACTTTTCGTAAAATCATTAAAACAATCAACACTAATAACGCAAGCGGCGCTGCGACCGTAAAAACATCAAACAGCGAAAACGGAAACAGCGATGAAACAAATGAAAAAACCGCAGCAATCAGCGGATATATATTTTCGACATACCATTCGGCAATGCCCGGCATTTTGCTTGCTGCAAATATCGTAACGAACAGTAATATTGCTGCCGTCAATAATTTTATCGGTTTGGATAATCTCATCTCTTTTTTGTACGGCACAAAATTAATTTTTTTCTGCGAAAAACAAAAATCTGTTTTTGTCATTAACGTTTTATTATTGATTGTTTACGGTTTAATAATAAAAATTTCAGAATTGCTGTTCCGTTTTTTCGCGGTAATTCAAACTTTTTTCCATATAATTTTCGACAAACAGGTTGCTGTGCAATAATATTTTGCCAAATTTTGTTAAGTTTTGCGGTTATTTCGGAAATACAGACTATATTTGTGCGTAACTTAATTAAAATTTACAAAAGTGAAAATTAAAAGAATATCATTCGCAGTTATAACTTTTCTTTTGATTATCGGCAATTTGCACGGGCAATACGACAAAGAACAGTTTTTTTTTCGCGGTCGGCAACAGCTGATTGACAATAAATATACGCAGGCTATTGAAACATTCAACACGCTTATCAAAGCCGATACTTCACTGTACGAAGCATTGTTTTTTCGTGGAATAGCAAAGTATAATCTCGGCGATTTTTACGGCGCACAAACTGATTTTTCAAAAGCAATAGAATTGAATCCCGTATTTACTCAATCCTATCATTATCGCGCAATATCGTACGGACAGGCCGGGCAATACGACAAAGCCCTGCTCGATTTGGATCAGGCAATTCAGTTGCGTCCTAATTTTTCGGGACTGTATTATTCGCGCGGCATTATATTTTTTTTACAGCAGCAGTTTCAGAAAGCAATTGAAGATTTTAATAACTATATTCGCTACGAGCCTAAGGAACATTATACTTACATAAATCGCGGAACCTGTTATTTGTTGCAGAAAGATACTGTGCGGGCGCTTGAAGATTACAATCAGGCAATATTGCTGAATCCTTTCGATTCGGATGTTTATTCGCGTCGAGCGCGAGTACATGCGATGAAAAAAGAAAATGAAAAAGCCCTCGCCGATTTCAACAAATCATTGCAGCTGGATTCTACAAATACTTTGAGTTATTTCAATCGGGCGCTTTTGTATTACGAAAACAAACAAATAACGGAAGCGCTTAAAGATTTGGACAAAGTGCTGGAAATCGACCCCGACAATTCGCTCACATATTACAATCGGGCTTTGATACATTCCGAAACAGGCAACATGGATAATGCTCTGGCTGATTATAACAAAGTAGTTTTATTTAATCCCGGCAACGTGCTTGTTTATTACAACAGAGCCTTTGTGCTTTCCGAATTGAACCGCAAGCACGAAGCAATTGAAGATTTGGACAGGGCGATTGAACTTTATCCCGATTTTGCAAATGCATATATAAACCGTTCGTATTTGAAAACCCAAACCGGACAACTGTCGGGCGCAAAAAAAGATTACGAAACGGCTCAACAGAAAATCAGCGAATTTCGCATAAAATATGCCGACAGTACTTATATTGACGACTTTGCCGACACAAGCAAACAGTATAACAGACTGCTTGCTCTCGATGCTGATTTTTCAAAGAAGAATTTCGACCAGAATCTGCTTACAAATCGAAGAGTTGATATAACGATAAAACCGCTATTTAAATTTGCAGTCGGCGTGCCGGCAAGCAAATTACCGCTGAATAAACAATATTTTTATCCCAAACTTGATGAATTTATCAAACAGACAGGCGAACTGCTGGCAATAAACATAAGCAATGAAGAAAGCAATCTGAAAACGGACGAACTTATCAAACTTGATTCAACGGTAACCGCACATATTTCGCGGTCGAACAAAGAAAACTCAATACTTTATTTTGATAAAGCCATACTGCAAGGACATTTGCAGCAATATACAAGCGCAATGAACTATTATACGCAAGCCATTGAGTTCGACCATCTGAACCCGTTTCTGTATTTTAACCGCAGCGCAATAAACAGCGAAATGACCGATTTCGTTTCATCAATCGACAACAGTATTCAAACAATAGTTCTCGATAACAGCGGAACAGGCAGAGCAAAAACTAAACAGGAAATAAAAATACTCAATTACAGCGATGCAATAAACGACCTTAACAAAGTATTGAAACTTATGCCCGATTTTGCTTATGCCTATTACAACAGAGGCAACTTGAACTGCCTGTCGCAACAAATGCCCGAAGCAATAAACGATTATACCAAAGCAATAGAACTGTATCAGTATCTTGCCGAAGCATATTTTAACCGCGGACTTGTTTTGATTTATCTTAAAGATACCGAAAAAGGCTGCATGGACATAAGCAAATCAGGCGAACTTGGAATTGAAGATGCCTATGCAATAATCCGCAAATTTTGTAAACACGATAACAACTGATAAAAAATGAAACATATAATATCGCCTTCGATACTGGCTGCCGACTTTGCAAATCTCGGCGCCGAAATAGAAAAAATCAATAACAGCCAAGCCGAATGGATTCATTTGGATATAATGGACGGAGTGTTTGTTCCTAATATTTCATTCGGATTTCCTGTAATCAAATACGTAAAAAAATACGCCCGAAAAATTCTTGATGCACACTTAATGATTGTAAATCCCGATAATTATATCGAGCAGTTTGGCGCAGCCGGAATAGAATATCTCACCGTTCATTACGAAACATGCGTTCATCTGCATCGAACTTTGCAAAAAATTCGCTCATGCGGAATGAAAGCCGGCGTTGCAATAAATCCGCACACTCCCGTAAATCTGCTTTCGGAAATTATATCCGAAGTCGATTTGATTTTGATAATGTCGGTAAATCCCGGATTCAGCGGACAAAAATTTATACCCAACACATACGGCAAAGTAGCGCAGACAAAAGAACTTTTACAGCAAAAAAATGCAAATGCAATAATTCAAGTTGACGGCGGAATAGATTTAAGCAATGCCGCCGGACTTTACGAAGCAGGCGCAAACGCTCTGGTTGCAGGCAATACAATATTTATGTCAAATGACCCGATAAATACAATCTATCAACTGAAATGCGAATGATTTACTGTCGCAATTTTGATATTATTGAACACTATTTTCTTTCCAGCATCTCTTTCAGCAGCGCAATCTGTTCGTCCTTGGCTGCGAGAAGTTTTTTCAGTTCTTCTAAAAGAAATTCGGGGTAATTGTTGTTTATGGTAAAATTCTCGCAACTGATTTGTCCCTTGTTTTCTTTTACATTATTATTAACTGTGCGGTCTTCCAGAAAATATTCAAGGTTTTTGTCAAAAATACGGCTTATTTTATCCATTAGCAAAAAATCAATTTTTTGAGATGCGCCGATTTCTATATTGTGAAGTGTGGTTTGAGAAATGCCCAATTTTAAAGCCAATTCATTTTGTGACAGCATTTTTGCCTCTCTCAATTTTCGTATTTTAGTACCAATATCCATATTGAAATAATTTTTTCTGCAAAGTTAAATTTTATTTTGTATATTTTATTTGTTTTTGAATTAAAATTATTCATATTCTAATAACTGCGTAATCAATAACGACTTATCTTTGCCGCTGTAATTTTTCTCGGTGCACAACGAAAAGAATTGCAAAAAATAATTTTTAATGTCTAATTTTTTAATACTTTTGTAATATGAAAAGAATTTCAGAATTTACGGCTGACCGTATGGATATGAAACAGATGGCAGCAATTAGCGGTGGAGCATTTTCAGCAACAAGTGGAAGCAGTACATTTTATATGGGTGGGTGTACAATTACGGAATCGTGGTTGGATGATTATTATATGCATCCAACTCAAGGCAGAACATTGTACAAACATAGTTACAGTTCCCGGATGGTTTGTCAGTAAATGCAATATGCAACAGTGATTTTTCAATTACAAGTGCAGAAAATATCAATTTGTACTCTGTTTGTTGAGATGGCTTTGCTTGCATAATGTTAAACAACAACAAAGTAACCATATCAGGTGTGATTTATACCTGATATGGTATTTTTGAAAATTAATTATATTTTAAAAATTATGAAAAAAAGTACTGTTTTTACATTCATTCTGTTTACGTTTTTTGTTACTTCTCTTATAGGGCAAAGTGAGCATAAAACCCAATACGATTACATTGCAAGCGGTTACTATCAACTTGTGTATGAGGCAGAGATAGCCCATTTAGAAGGCAATGACAGTTTGGCTTTTGAAAAATTGCAAGAAGCAGAAAGACGCTGTCCTTTGATAAATCGGTTTACATACAATGAAATTGATTTATACTGTCGGCTGTTAATGAAAAACAGACAGTTCGACAAAGCAATTTCATATATGGATACGCTGGCGAATAAATATGGAAAATTTTCTGTAAATGCTTTGGTTGAAGTTGGAAAAGATGAGAACTTATCAAAAAGCCTGTTAAAAGAAATTCCTGATTTTTATCTTTCAATAATGCCAAAATTATTGAAAGATTCGGAAATATATTATTACTCGCAAGAACGTGATTCGATAGTAACCATTCTTTATGATATAGGAGCAAGCGACCAAAAGGTAAGAAAAGAAATGAAATATGATGCATCGGATACCGAAAGATTAAGAGAAACAGATCTTTTTAATTATAATCGTTTGTTTCAATTAATTGACAGATTTGGTTTTCCGAATACTAAACTGTATGGCTGTGCAAACGTAAAAATGATTGAGAGAATGGATGTCGTCTTTATGCATATTGCAGACCATAAAGATATTGAAGACAAGATGTTACAATTTGTTCGTAATGGACAGTGTGATCCGTCTTTGTATGGAATAGTTGTTGATAGAAAAACAATGATTAAATCAGTGCATAAAAGAGAAAAACCGAAGTCAATATACGGTACGGCTACAAACGGAAATGACGATGAAATAATTGATATCGAACATCTTGATGAACGTCGCATTTCAATTGGCATGCCAACGCGCGAAATGAATAACAAAAGATCGGAATTGATATTACAACGCTATGAACAGCAAGTAAATAATTATCTTTCCAGAAAAAAGTAATCTATATTTGTTATATTTTTAAAAATTATGAGTAAATATATTATTATTGTATTCAGTCTATTTGCATGTTCCTTGTCTTCACTTACAGGACAAGGCGAGCAGAAAGCCAAATGCGATTACATTGCAAGCGGTTATTATCAACTTGTATATGAAGCAGAAATTGCCTATTTGGAAGGAAACTACAGCCTTGCTTTTGCAAAATTGCAGGAAGCCGAAAGGCTTTGTCCTTTAATCAATCAGTTTCCATACAGAGAAATTGATTTATACTGCAGTTTATTGATGACAAACAGACAGTTCGACAAGGCAATTTCATATATGGACACGCTGGCGAATAAATATGGAATATTTTCTGCAAATGCTTTGATTGAAATTGGAAAAGATGAAACTTTATCAAAAGACCTGTTAAAATGAAATTCTCGATTTATTGTAAAAACCGAAAAACACATTATGATTTATAAGATTGTTATACAGTATATTATACCATTATTTCAAATTTGATTTTATAATATTTTACATATTTACATATAAAACATATCAAATTAAAGTGAAAAATAAAATTAAAAGCATGTGCGCATTTGCATAATAGTACTGCGTACAGGTTACATGCAGTTTCGATTTATAATCAGAAACTGTTTAAATTTAACAAAATTTATATATAAATAACTATCAATCAGATTGTTAGTTGGAATTTATTTTGTAACTTTGTGATTACTAATTATATAAATTATAAAACAATGAATAAAACAAATTATCCAACTAATCTGACTGAAAAACAGTACAAAATTATTGAAAATATTTTAGAACCTCAAAAACGTAAAAGAAAACATTCGCTGTGCGATATTTTTAATGCCATTTTATA
>JAIRKV010000104.1 GCA_031259935.1 Prevotellaceae bacterium
ATAGTTTTATAGTTAAGTGATGTGAAATAAATAATATGTAACTGTTTTCTGGATTGCTTCGCTCGCAATGACATTCTGCCTTTGTCCGTCATTGCGAGGAGCGCAGCGACGAAACAATCCAGAAATTATTACTGTTTTCTTTCCGGATTAACTTAGTTGTGTTTCTGGATTGCTTCGCTTCTCTCGCAATGACGGTTTGTTCTTTAAATTTTTAAATGTTTAAATCTTTAAATCGCTGCGCTCCTCTCAATGATGTTTTGCTTGCTTTTATGTCAAAACAAAACCGATAGAAATAATGTCGTATTATTGCTGATTTTTTTATTTTTAAGGAGCGCCTATTTAATTTATTTTGTTGTTGTATCCTGTATATAAGTCTGCTTTTACAAATCTAAACCTCTGTCCGATTGTCTGATTAAGTCGCGCTTATCAAATTTGTTTTGGGGAATGATATTAAAGTATTTTTCGCGCATATAAACTTTACCGTTGAGGCGAAATTCAACTTCCTGTTCAATCCATCCTTTACCGTCAGGCAGTTGCATATAGTTGAAAAAATTAACTTCTTTGATTCCTTGCGGCGTTTGTTTTCGCATTTTGACAAAGAACAGTTGCTCGGCATCAAACCAAATCTGATTGCTTGTCGTATCGCCTTCGACAGCGCCTACAACATAATAATTTTTGCCATCGCACACCGTTTGATGAAACTTTTTTGTGTCGTATGGCAGATCTTTCCATCGTTTCATTATTTGTCTGCATGTCATATTGTAAATATCCATACTCAAAATTATTACGTCGTGCGTTGATTTTTGTTCGCTTTTCAAAACGTTGTTTTCGTAGGTAAGCACCGAATCGTTGCGGAAGATATAGCGATTGGATGTATCGCCGGGCGTAAGGTAAATCAGCAGGTTTGACGGAAAACAGTATTCTTCGTCCCATATTTCTGATTTCACAACAGTGTCGTTTTCATAACTGTCTGCCGTCTGGCTGAATGCTACCTGTTTGAACCATTTGCCGTAATAGCGCACATAGATTTTTTTCATCAGCGATTCGGTGGAATTTATTTTATTCACGCTAACAGAAAAATAAAACTTTTCCAAATTCGACCAGATTTTTTTTAAATTTATCAAACCTGTTATATGACCAATCAATGCGACAAAGCATATAAATAGCAGAAATATGCCTGTTCTTAAAATTATTTTTTTCATTTTAGAAACTGTTTAAATTTAACAAATTTATATACAAATAACCATCAATCAGATTGTTAATTGGAATTTATTTTGTAGATTTGTGATAATAATATAAATTGTAAAATGATGAACAAAACAAATTATCCAGATAATCCGACTGAAGAACAATGCAAAGTTATTGAAAATATTTTAGAACTACAAAAACTTAAAAGAACACATTTGTTTACCGCAATTTATCTCGCTTTTATTTTTTAGTCGCTCCTCCTTACAAATAAAAAAATCAGCAATAATACGACATTATTTTTGTCAGTTTTGTTTTGACATAAAAGCAAGCAGCACGTCTTTGCAAGGAGCGCAGCGACTTAATAATTTAAATATTTAAAGATTTTAAAATTTAAAGGACGTCATTGCGAAGCGATTTTAAAATTTAAAGATTTAAAGAAGCAGCACGTCATTGCGAACTGCAAAGCAGTGAAGCAATCCAGATTTGTGCTTTGTGTTTTTCCGGATTGCTTCGTTCGTCCCTCACTTCGCATTTGGCAAAACGCCTTGCTGACTATTTTGAACTGCAAGCTAAGCGGAAGCCCAGACTGCCGTCGCGACGACTGTCGGGCGTGTTGCGAAACCGATTGGAGACACACACGCCCCCTGCGCTGCGGTACCAGCCACCGCCCCGAAACACACGGTAGGAGCCTGATGACGCGCCCTTAGGATTTGTTTGCGCCCCGTTACTATAAGCACCATACCAATCTTGACACCACTCATGTACATTTCCACTCATATCGTAAATTCCCAATTCATTCGCTTGTTTTGTGCCTACAGGATGCGTTTTTTTTCCTGAATTATCATACCCATACCACGCTACATTCTCTACGCTGTTACTGCCGCTATATTTGTAACCCTTACTGCGGTTACCGCCGCGCGCCGCGTATTCCCATTCCGCTTCGGTGGGTAGACGGTAGTTTTTGCCCGTCTTTGCATTGAGTTTACGAATAAATTCCTGCACATCATTCCAACTTACCTTTTCCACAGGGCAATTATCACAGCCGCTAAAGTTACTTGGATTGTTTCCCATAATAGCTTTCCATTCTGCCTGTGTTACCTCATATTTGCCAATATAAAAATTACTCAATGTTACCTTATGCGCAGGTTTTTCATTATCGAAACAATCCGCTCCCTGTTCAGAGATACAGCCCATAGTAAATGTTCCTCCCTGAACAAATACCATTTCAGGCTTGGCAGGGTCTCGCTGCTGCGCTGATACGTTGCATACGGTAGACAGTAATAATGTCAGCACAACAACTTTGCCGACAGTCCTTAAAAGAAAATGTTTTGTCTTTGTCTCCGGTTTTGGCATTCCTGATTTTGTATCCTCGACACGGTTTCTCCTACTCCTTATAAGGTTTTTCGGACTAACCCCGTTTTTTTGAATGGTATCTGACTCCATTGCGATGCTGTTTGCATCAACTACTGTATTTTTTAAACTTTTATACATAATATTCTTTATTAATTTAATCGGTATAATTTAATTTTAGATTAACGTTCTTTTGTTTAACAAAAACTTGCAGGTTGAAAAAGTTTCAACCGGACAAGTTTTATTCATGTTACTGTTTAAGTTACTTACTTATTCTTCCTGTCTTGCGAAGTTTATCATATTTTTTCTCCACATAAAGAGCCTCAATAGCATCCTTTTCTGTCCGGTAGTATACCGCCGCGCCGCCGCCATATTTGAAATAAATATCGCCATCTTTATCTCTGTAGATATACCCTGAAATGCCATCGCTATACCATTCTACTTTTTTATAGCGGTCGCGACCACTATCGTCAAGCCATTCACTTGATATTTTATCGTAGCGCGGGATAGATACTGTTTCCGGGTCGATATCAGCCATAGTTATCATTTCACCGGATACTTCCGCGTAAACAGAAATGTTTGCCGATGCAGGAAACATGGTTACCATTACAAAGAAAATCGACATGATTAGACCTGTCATATACATACTACTTTTACTGTTTCCCCTACTCGTCAGGCTTTTCGGATTCGCCCCGTTTTTCGAATGGTCTCCGGACTCCATTGCACCGCGTAAATCAGTGTGCGGTTGCGTTTGTTTAAAATACTTTTTCATATAATCTGTTTTATTTATTAAAAATTTCTGTTAATGTTCGAGGTTCTGCCCCGTTCGCTTTATTCTCTGATGCTGCTGCCTCACATGCACGCACAGGCGGCGACCTGTCGCTTCCATCCAATACCAGATAAAAAGGCAAATAATAAAACCTTATTTCTACCTTATTTAAATAACAAAACAATCTTAGTAGCAAGGCAGGACAACACACACACCTCAACCTTATTACCTTATTGTTCATTTGTTTTTTATTCTTCATTATCAATTTGTTTTTCTAGCAATATTCTATCCCTGCGGGATATTTTTATTTGTTTTTTAATCATTTTAAATCTTTAAATTTTTAAATGCTCTTCGCAATAACGCTTGTCCCGTCAGGGACAAAATATCGGTAAAAACGACATCTCTTTGTGCATCACGTGCGGGTTACCGCAGATGACTTGAAAAACCGTCGCTGCTCCGCACGCAGCCTTTGCTTGCGATGAAATCTCTACCAACATTCTATCCCTACGGGATATTTTTTTTGTTTTTTCATTATTCATTATTAATCATTTTAATCATACAAATCAAAGTTCGGACAATTTTTTCTGGTTTGCTTCGCTTCGCTCGCAATGACGTGCTTATTTTTCTGTTCTACTTCCATATTATTCTTTAAATTTTTAAATGCTCTTCGCAATAACGCCTGTCCCGTCAGGGACAAAATATCGGTAAAAACCACGTCCCTTTGTGCATCACGTGCGGGTTACCTCAGATGATTTG
>JAIRKV010000136.1 GCA_031259935.1 Prevotellaceae bacterium
CAGCCCTTTTTTCATTTATACACTTTGTTTGGCAGCCGCTTATGAAGTATTTCCTGAATGTTGTCGGGAGTATCGGGGTGGGCAATACACTTAACCGTCTGCACGCTGTCTACATACGAACCCTGTACGTCAATCGGAAAGCCTTTGAGCGTCAAATTATTATACTTGAAAGTAAAGTATCCGCAAGGAGTTTCGCCCATAATTTCCGAAAGGCTTACAGGCACAATACAATCGAACATGAATATTATCGGTTTGAAAAATGGAACTGCATTGCTAACATCCAAGTCGGCTTTTTCTGTTACCTGTCCAAGTTGGGTGTCGGTATATTCGAGTGCGCTCATGGTTTCGGTGCTGGATGTGTAACGCAGCGTTTTTTCGTGCTTGTCCAATATGGATGCAAAAAACGCCGCACGGTTTATTAGCATTGTTTTTGGCGACAAAAGTATGTTGAAGTAGCCGCCGCCCTCCATTCCATTAATAGCGGTTATTCGGTCGCCCTTGATTGCCTGCCATTTTTCATCTTTCCAAAATGCCAATATCCAGAATACGTCATTATCACTTTTACTGTCTTTTTTATCGGCATTTACATAATCAAAGTGCAACAAATGTACGCCTGTGTAATCGGCTCTGTAATCACTTACCAAATCAAGGGTTTTGCTGTCTACGTTCAAATCATTAATAAACTCCAAAGTTGCTGCAAACTCCTGCCTGCCGAGCGGATAATCGTATTCCTGTTTTTCATAGCCGACTTTAATGTTATTCAGCAGCCAGTCTTCATCGGGCTGTATTATCTGCATTTTTTTTACATTTCCAAGATTGATTAATTCGCTGTTGCCGAATATTTCATGTTTTTTCAAAATTCGATAAAAATTATCCTTTACGCTGCACTGTTCGCCTGTGCTGAACAGTTTGTTAAGATTGTCCTTAAATTCATTGAAATTGGTTTTAATCAATGCACCCTGCGGATTGTCGTCAGTAACTTTAATTCCACGAATTGCATCGGCGGATGTTATAAACAGTTGCATGTTTTCGTTTTGCTCCATCTCCTGCAAAAACGGAACATCAAAGATTGCTCCTGCATGTACCTTATCCAATAATTTTTGCCCAAATTTTTCGGCTCGGTAGGCTTGAAAATTAAATACACCAGATTTTACAGTGCCATAAAATTCAACATTAAAATTTACACCATATAAAAGCAAAGTATTATTGCGGCCTTCATATAATGATTTATCAAAATAAATAATAAATTCAGAAGTATAATCTTTTGATAACTTAAATTTAAAATTCTTACTGTTTAATTGAATAACTCCACGTCGCAGCACAGTTGGACTCTCTGATATAACAGGAATTTCCGTAATATAAAATTGATTTAAAGGATAGTTCTGCACAATTCCATTAGAACGTATTTCTCTTACAAAAACAGTAATAATTTCAGTTGTTGAAAAGTTCCTTGAACCCATATCTAAATTTAAATATGTATTAAATTCTAACGAAATGTCATCTCCTGAATACATTAAAGTATTTAAAAAGGGGGTTGATGTACCATCACTTTCTACGCTTTGAGAATTAAATTTAAGTTGGTTAGTAACTATAAGACTGGTATCGTCTAAATTAAGTATCATTGGTGCAGGCTGTCCTATGAAAGGATAGACATATCCTCTTTCTGGACGACTAAATTTATATTTCACTTGCTCATACAAATTCATTCCCTCTGTTACTTCAATATTGACAGCATCTTCGTCAAAGGGAATATCAAAGTTGGTTTTTCCGTTTTTGTCAAAGGCACGCTTCAAGCCGCCTTCACATATCTGAATTTCGAAAAAATCTACTTCATTTATGTAACCATCTTCAAGGCGTGTTTGTCCTGTCCATGTGTCCTTATATGTCCAATTGTTTTGCCTGTGCTGGATTATTACGTCAATCGCTGCCGATATGCCGTACAAATCCAAACAACGCCTCACAAAATCGGCGTCTCCCTTTGCAAGCCTCATACTGTCGGGCGTGTATTTAATCCCATATCCGAATCTGTCAAATCCGAATGACCACGATGCAGACTGGTCGCGCCAGCCTATCGGCATGTATTTACATATATGCTCTTCGCCGTTACATTTCAAAATCACCCGAACGGCATCGGGCTGTTTAGTTCCTGCCATAATTTTATATTTTAGTGAATTAATTTATTTCCAAATAAAAAAGCGGCAATCCGCATATCTGGTTTACCGCTTTATTATGTAAATTATATCTTTTAAATTTATCTTTTTCGGTAAACCAGTATGTCAAAGAACGCTTTTTACTGCTACTTTTAGCAGATGTTTTATAATTTTATTTATTTATTTGTTTTAATTCTGTTATTTACTCTTTTGGTTTTTACGCTGTTACTGTTACTTATATGCCAAATTCCTCTGGCGTCCATATTAACGCTCTGATAAGCGGGTTTTATGTTCTTTATTGCTGTAACGATTTCGGTTTTGAAATCCTCGAAATTTGCCGTAAAATCGACTGTTTTTTCGTATTTCGGTATGGGATTGAGGTTTTGCAGCATTGTCATGTAATCAGGGAAAATTTGCGTCCCTCTGGGCAAATCCATCAGTGCAGGAAAAGCGGGCGTCTCAAACAACTTTCCGCTCGGAAGCAGTCCGTATTCTTTTCTGTATGCATCGCCCACGACTGCAAAGCCGCCGCCGTGTGCTTCGTCGCCAAAGATACCCTCAGCGTAGGCGGGCGGTTTTTGTGCTAATATCATTGCTGTTTGTATCGCTCCAAGTGCGGCTGCCATTGCAATAAAAGGTATAGCCGCAGGAAATCCCATTTTTGCAGATGCCATAATCGCCTGCGC
>JAIRKV010000182.1 GCA_031259935.1 Prevotellaceae bacterium
TATTATGATGTTGACTTTGGCGATATAAATCTTGTTGAAGCCGATTTAGCCGCAATAGAAGAAAAAATGCTTGAACTTGCACGTACAAAAGAACATTTTATATGCCGTTCGGTAAGCAAAGACGAAGCGCTGGCAACATATACGGCAAAAGACGACCAATACAAAGTCGAACTTATAAACGACCTTGCAGATGGAACAATTACATTTTACGAAAACGGCACATTTACCGATCTTTGCCGCGGACCTCATTTGCCCGATACAAGCATGATAAAAGCTGTAAAACTTACGGCAATTGCAGGCGCTTACTGGCGTGGAAACGAAAAAAATAAAATGCTTACACGTATTTACGGAATTACTTTTCCGCAAAAAAAAATGCTGGACGAATATCTGCTAATGCTTGAAGAAGCAAAAAAACGCGACCACAGAAAAATAGGTAAAGAATTGGAATTGTTTACATTTTCTCAAAGAGTAGGGCAGGGGCTTCCACTTTGGTTGCCCAAAGGAGCAGCATTGCGCGAAAAACTTGAAAATTTTTTAAGAAAAGTGCAGAAAGATTATGGTTATTCGCCTGTTATAACTCCTCATATCGGACAAAAGGAACTCTACATAACATCGGGACATTATGAAAAATACGGAAAAGATTCGTTTCAACCTATACATACGCCGCAGGAAGGTGAAGAATTTTTGTTGAAACCAATGAACTGTCCGCATCATTGCGAAATTTATAAGAGTAAACCGCGTTCATACAAAGATTTACCTCTACGTTTGGCAGAATTCGGAACAGTTTACAGATACGAACAAAGTGGTGAATTACACGGACTTACCCGTGTTCGTGGATTTACTCAAGACGACGCTCACATATTTTGTCGTCCCGACCAGTTGAAAGAAGAATTTTGCAAAGTAATAGATATTGTTCTTTATATTTTCAAAATATTGAAATTCAATAATTATGAAGCTCAAATATCACTTCGCGACCCAAATAATAAAGAAAAATATATAGGAAGCGACGAAAATTGGGAAAAAGCAGAACAGGCAATAGCCGAATCGGCTGCCGAAAAAGGCTTGCCTGCAATAACCGAAATCGGAGAAGCCGCTTTTTACGGACCAAAACTTGATTTTATGGTTCGTGATGCAATAGGCAGAAAATGGCAATTGGGAACTATACAGGTTGATTATAACCTTCCCGAACGTTTTGAACTTGAATATACAGGAGCCGATAATGCAAAACATCGACCGGTGATGATTCATCGCGCGCCTTTCGGTTCGATGGAACGTTTTGTTGCCGTTTTGATTGAACATACAAGCGGAAAATTTCCATTATGGTTGACGCCAGACCAATTTGTGATTATGCCTGTAAGTGAAAAATTTAACGATTTTGCTCAAAAAGTTTTAAATGTCATAAATAATTCCGATATTCGCGGTTTCATTGATGACAGAAATGAAACAATAGGAAAAAAAATACGAGAAAACGAATTGAAACGAATCCCTTATTTACTGATAGTTGGCGAGAAAGAATCAAATCAAAATTTGGTTTCTGTCAGAAAACAAGGCGAAGGAGATAAAGGCGTGATGACGATAGAAAAATTTATAGAAACTGTTAAAATTGAAATAGACGAAACGTTAAAAAATTAAAAAATACAAAATTATATTAGATAATTATAAACTAAACTTTGGAGGATAAAACAATAGCAACACCTTTTCAAAAAAAGCCCTTTAGACCGAATCCGAATTTTGTCAGAAGAAATAAAGACAGTAATCAGATTCAAAATAATAGAGGAAAAGACGAGGAAAATCGTATTAACGAAGAAATAATATCGGTTAAAGTACGACTTGTAGGCGACAATATCGAAAATCCCGGAATTTATACAATTGCAGATGCTATTAGACTTGCACGTCAAATGAATTTGGATTTGATTGAAATTTCGCCAGGCGCTCAACCTCCTGTCTGCCGAATTGAAGATTATCAGAAGTTTTTATATCAGCGAAAAAAGAAAGACAAGGAACAAAAGGCAAAAGCAACAAAAATAGTGGTGAAAGAAGTTCGTTTTGGTCCAAATACAGACGAACACGATTATCAATTTAAATTGAAACATGCAAAAAATTTTTTGGAAGAAGGCGCAAAAGTAAAAGCATACGTATTTTTCAAAGGACGTTCGATATTATTTACACAGCAGGGAGAAATATTACTGTTACGTTTTGCAAACGATCTGGAAGATTACGGAAAAATAGAACAGATGCCTAAACTTGAAGGAAAAAGAATGACTATTTTTGTAAATCCCAAACCAAAAAAGAAAATTTAAATAAAATTTTAGTAACGATTAAATATTAATAAAATGCCAAAAATGAAGACTAATTCCGGCGCAAAAAAAAGATTTGATATTACCGGAACAGGAAAAATTAAACGTAAACACGCTTACAAAAGTCATATTTTGACCAAAAAAACAAAAAAGCGTAAACGTAATTTAACGTATTCAGCACTTGTAAATTCGACAGACGAAAAACGCATGAAATTGCTTTTGGTCGAATAAGCAGTTTGTTGAAACGAAATCTTAAAAAATAATTATTTGTTTAACCAGAATGAACGGTAATAAAAAGATTCAAACAGGAACACCGACATTCAAAAAATTTTAAAATTATGCCAAGATCAGTAAATTCAGTAGCATCAAGAGCGCGAAGAAAAAAATTGTTGAAACTAACCAGAGGTAACTTTCTGGCGCGGGCAAATGTTTGGACAGTAGCAAAAAACACCTACGAAAAAGGTTTAACTTATGCCTATCGCGACAGACGGGTGAAAAAAAGAACCTTTCGCGGATTATGGATTCAGCGTATAAATGCCGCAGTACGTCAGTATGGATTGACCTATTCGGAATTTATGGGAAAAGTCGCAAAGAAAAACATCGAATTGAACCGCAAGGTTTTAGCCGATTTGGCGATGAATCATCCCAAAGCGTTTGAAGCTATTGTAAACGCAGTGAAGTAATCAAGTTTTGATAATTTGATAAAATAAATTGTAAGGCGCGATTTTTTCGCGTCTTTTTTTATTCGGTCGCTCCTTAAAAAATGACATTTTTAAAAAATAAATAACAAAAAAATTCGAGACCTTTGCAAAAGTACAATAAAGTTGATTTATTGAAAAAACTTTTGAGTTTTTTTGTTGGAGTTGATTTTTGAAACATGTTTTCAGGCGAGTCTTTAGATTTTTTGGTGATTTTTTGCTCAAAAAGTGCTTTTTTTTGATATTATTTTCTTAATTTTTTGCATTTGCCACAATAATGC
>JAIRKV010000220.1 GCA_031259935.1 Prevotellaceae bacterium
GAATCAACCGGAGCATCTATGCCTAAGCGGTCAAAGACATCCACAAAAGTGAGATCCATGTAAATATCATCGTAAAGTCCGGGTGTGTGTTCATACCAGTGTTTAATATATCCATCGGGCCAATTTATCGGAATATAATTTTGAATCATTGTTCCGTTGTAACGAAATTCCGTTGGTCCGCCATAGGTACATCCTATTGTTTGCCCTGCCCAGCCGCCTTTTATTTTATCCAAAAGTTGAGATTTGGTAATAATATAAGTTTTAGGGATAGTTGAACAGGTTGTGTTATTTGAACATCTTTCTGCCGATAACATTATGGCAGTAAAAGCAAGTAATAAAATTATTTTTTTCATTTACTGTATTTTTAATTGTTTTTATATATCAACTTCATTTCTGTAAGGCACAGACGACTGTGCACCTTCGCGAGTAACAGATATGGCTGCTGTTTTACATGCAAACCTTACTGCATCTACAATAGATCTGTTTTCAGCCAGAGCAACTGCCAGTGCGCCGTTAAAGACGTCTCCTGCGGCAGTTGTATCTATAGCTTTGACTTTACAGGCATTTACTATTGTGCTGGTAGTTTTATTATGAACCAAAGCGCCTCTGTCGCCCATAGTTACGATAACATTATCGACTCCCATATCGGCTATTTTTTTTGCTGCTTCAAAAGCCGATTTATCATCTGTTATTGTTATTCCTGAAATCATTTCTGCTTCCGTTTCATTTGGTGTTATAATGTACAGATTACTTATCAGTTCTGCAGAAAGCGGTTGCGCCGGCGCCGGATTCAAAATAACCTTTTTATTTGTTTCATTAGCAGTTTTTGCTACAAATTCTACGGTTTCCATCGGTATTTCCAATTGCATTAAAATTATATCGGCTTCTTCTACTGCTTCTTTTGCTTTTGCAACATCTTCGCGTAAAAGATTAGCATTGGAGCCGGGAGCCACAGCTATACAATTTTCTGCATTGGCGTCTACTGTTATCAAGGCTACTCCTGAAGGATTTTTCGAATCGAACAATATATACGAAGTGTCAATTCCTTCTTCTTCAAATAATTGATGCGCCTGATGTCCAAAAACGTCGCTTCCTGTTTTGCATATAAATATAGCCTGCCCGCCAAGACGCGCTACCGTTACTGCCTGATTGGCGCCTTTTCCTCCTGGATTCATGAAAAAAGTGCCTCCGATAACCGTTTCGCCCGGTCGTGGCAAATGTTCTGTTTTTATAACCATATCAGTATTGGAACTGCCGACAACCAAAATTTTTTGTTTACTCATGTTCGATATTTCTAATTGGTATAACCGGGATTTTGCTCAAGATTACTGTTGTTGGTTCTGGCTCGTGCAGGTATGGGAAACAGTTCCGTATGATTATCGGATTCAGCAGGTTTAAAATCACGTTCGGCAGTCCATTTTCCAAAACGAATCATATCCTGACGGCGTGAACCTTCCCATGCAAATTCCCTTCCTCTTTCATCATATATTTCGTCAAGCGTTAAATCGGTTGTCGAATAATCGGGCAAACCCGTACGCCTTCGCACTTCGTTGAACAACGGAACGGCAAGACCGGCATTGCCCTGACGCACCAGCGCTTCGCCTTTCATCATTAAAACATCGGCATAGCGATATACTGCATAATCGTTGCTCATACATTCGCCTTGCAGTCCGTCTTCATATTCGTATTTTGCAAAACGCACGCCTTGATTATGATCGGCGGGATTGGACATATCGAAAAGCGAATTTATTTCGGGAGTAAAATCAACTTGCCAACCGTACCATAAGAGCGGATCTCCCGATGCTTCGTACTGAGGTCCATAAAGCCATGTATTACTTCTGTAATCGTCGGATAAATTAAAAGTTTCAAAAAAACTTTGTGAAGTGCAGAATCCGTTCCATGTTTCGTCAAGAATACCAAATGTTCTCACACTTTCCCAGTGAAGAGTAAGTTGATGAAAACGGAATCGGCGCGCCCAATTACCTCCATTTGCATAAACTTTGTCGTATACTATAACAAAAATATTTTCTTTGGAAGATTGATTATCTGCCTTAAAATTAGCAAAATAATCATCTTCAAGTTGAAGCGTTCCCAAATTTATAACGGAATCGCAGGCATTGACGGTTTCCTGCCATTTGGGAGTACCGAACCATTTTTCGGAATTAAGATACATTTTTGCCAGAATCGTATAGGCAAACGGTTTTGTCGCTCTGCCATAACTGCTTGAAGGAGAATCAGGAAGCAAGCCGGCATTTTCTTTCAGTTCTTCTTCAATAAAAGAAAATATTTCGGCTCTTGTTTTTTGCAACGGCACGCTTACATCGGTAAAATCTGTTGTAAACGGCACATTTCCAAACAAGTCTATGGCATTAAAATAAAACCATGCACGCATCACTTTAATTTCGGCTATCATATTTTCTTTGACGGGAAAATCAAGCGTTGCCTGCGAAAATTCATACAGTACCTGATTGCATAACGAAATTCCTGTAAACAGAAAACTCCATGTTTGATAAATATTGTCATGTTCGGGAGTAAAAGTATGCGCATGAAGGTCGCGCCAAACGCCGCCGTCATCCCATTGATTGAATTGACGGAACGGGCTTAATGCTTCATCTGTTGAAACTGTTATTGTTCCCCAAATATTGTAATAATGCGTGTATCCGAGCAGGTGGCTGTAAACTCGACCTGCGCTCATTAAAAATTCTTCTTCTGTTGTAAAGAATTTATCCGATGGTATGGATGAATATATTGTTTCATCCAGATTTGTACACGAAAAAATTGACAGTGTAAAAACTATTATTAATATTTTTTTCATAATTTATTTATTTTTATTTATTATCAAAATGTTACTTTAACACCTAATACAAATGTTTTTGTACGCGGATAAAAATCGTACCAGTCGATACCCGGCTGAAGTCCCGACAAACTTATTTCGGGGTCAATTCCTTTGTACTTGGTAATTGTAAAAAGATTCTGTCCTGTGAGATATATTCGTAATTTGGAGATGTACGGCGACTTTATGGAAAGATTATATCCTAAGGTAACATTATCAAGTTTCAAATACGAACCATCTTCTATAAAACGGGAAGAATAGTATGCGCCGCCTCTGTAATCGCTGTCTAATGACGATTTGAGAATATTTTTTGTTCCCAGATAGGCAGGACCTTCATAATATACTCTTGTTTGATTCAGCACATCGTTGCCGACAGAACCCCGTAAAAGAAAACTGAAATCAAAATTTTTATATGTAAAAGTATTTTGCAATGAAAATATAAAATCGGGATAGGCATTTCCTATAATTTGATAATCGGCTTCGGTAATTCCTTCTATGCCATCCAAATCTTCGTATTTAGCGCCTCCGCTGTCATCAAAGCCAAGAAATTTCGGTCCGTAAAAATTACCAAGCGACCATCCTTCTTCTATCCTCATCGTGTAAATTTTCAAATCATCGCCGAAATAGCCCAGATTTAGCGCATCCATAGCGTAGATGTCATTTGAGAAACTTACTAACTTATTGGTATTATGACTGAAAGTTCCAACAACGTTCCATTTGAAATTTTTTGTTACATAAGGCGTACCCGACAGAGTTAATTCAATACCTTTATTTTCGATAGTTCCCACATTTGCAAACGTGGAACTGTAAAGATTGGGAGGAACAGGCACGGAATATGTGTACAGCAAATCGGTTGTACGGCGAATATAAAAGTCAAAATTTACATTCAGACGATTATCAAGAATGGCGGCATCAAAACCTATATTAAATTCCTGCTTTTTCTCCCATCTCAAATCAGGATTCGGATTACGTCCCGGTTCGTAAGTACTCAGCCATGTTCCATTGTAATAAAAATTGGATGAACCTTTTCGCAAAATAGCAAGCGACTGATAATTTCCTATTTCCTGATTTCCCGTAACGCCAAAACCTGCTCTCAATTTAATATCGTTTACCCATTTAACATCTTCCATAAACGACTCGTTTGCAAGTCGCCAGCCAAGGCTTAATCCCGGAAACAGTCCCCATTTATGGTCGCTGCCGAAACGGGATGAACCTTCGTGCCGAAGCGATGCGGTAAGAAGATATTTTTCCTTATAATTATACATTACCCGTCCAAAAAATGAAATAAGTTTGTTGGATGATTTTGAACTCGACATGCTTGCCAAGCCATCTTTTAACGCTGCGCCGGCTCCTATGTTATAAAACGAAAACAAATCGGTATCAAACTTGTAATTCATTGCATCGTACGATTCGCCCCACTGTTCGCTATACGAATAACCGAATATTGCCTGTATTCTGTGATCATTGAACGAAGCGGAATAATCCAAATAAGATTCTAATGATTTGTATTTACCGTGATTATTATAAGTTTCCGCATAACCATTGTTACCAATACCTATTGGATAGTATTTGCCGTAATAATGTCCATAGCGCTCGCTTGTTTCGGTAAACGACACAAGAGTATTTGCTTTAAGACCATCAATAATTGACAGTGATGCATTTATGCTTCCCGTGAATTGTTTGCGCAGACCCGAATCGTCGAATTGCTCAAGCATTGCCACAGGATTATAATATTCCATAGCGCCCACATAGTAATAATTTCCATATTGAGCAGGCGTATTTTCGTCGGCATATACCGGTTCCGTAGGATTGTGAAACATGGCTTGACGCAGAATATAAGTATCGGCATAAACGCTTTTTGATGTTGAATACGCAGCATTGTAATCCAGTTTTAAACGATCATTAAGAAGCATTTGCGAAACATTGATTCGTGTTCGTAAACTTTCCTTACTGCTTTTTTTCACAAGTCCGTGGTCTGTTGTCCATGAAACACCTGCACGGTAACTGAGCGAACGCGTACCTCCCGAAGAAGATAATTCGTAATTTTGCGTAATCGGCGACTGTGTAACCTGGTCAAACCAGTCGGTTGATGCTCCGTGATCAGCGCTGTTGCCCAAGCCATATTTGTTAAGAGCAGCGCGAAATTCATCGGCAGTAAGCATCTCCGGTTTTTTATCAACTGTCTGTAAAGCAACATACGATAAAAATTCCAGACGGTTTGTGCCGGGAGTTGCCTTTTTTGTTGTTACCAGAATAACTCCATTTGTTGCACGCGTACCGTAAATGGCAGCGGCAGAGCCATCTTTCAAAACATCTACGGTTTGAATTTCGTTTGAACTTAAAGCCGACAAATCGCCGCCGACAACGCCATCGATAACAATAAGCGGCGATGTTCCTCCCGACATGGTAGTTCTGCCACGCAGTTGAATTTGAAACGAACCGTTAGGGTCGCCGCCATCCGAGCGAATGATGTTTAATCCGGCAATCTGACCTTGAAGTAACTGAACAGGGTCGGTAATATTACCGCTTTTAAAATCATCGCTTGTAATAGAAGAAACCGAACCGGTAACTTCTTTTTTGGTAGTTGTTCCATAACCAATGACGACCAAATCATCGAGTTGATTTACTTCTTCTACCATAAATACGTTAATTTGGGATTGATTTGATAACTCAATTTCCTGCGTTACATATCCCATAAAATAAATCACAAGTACATCGCCGGATGCGGCAGTAACGGAAAAATTACCATCGGCATCTGAAATTACGGCTGAATTAGTGCCTTTTACATTAACGGTAGCTCCTGCAAGAGGCATATTTGATGCAGCCTCGACTACCTTGCCTTTCACAGTTCGTTCCTGTTGAGTATAACCAACATAAGCCGAACTGAACAGCATAACGGCTGTAAATAAAATTACAGCAAATTTTCTTTTTACATGGATATTCATATCTATATTAATTTATAATTAGGGTTTCGATTCGTGATGTTTTTAATTAAATACAATGTCAATTTTATAATCCGTACCTTTTAATATTTTTTATCACAAAATTACGGGGTGATTTGCTGTAAAAAAGGACAAAATCATCGGATTTGGATAATCCCAAATTGAACTTTAAGCATTAAATAAAATTATAACCGTTGTTATATGAAATATTTATAAAAATGAAACATAAATTATTTCACAGTTTTTTTTGCTGTTTGAAATAATATTATTTTCTTTGCTGAAAATTAAATTCACTATAAATTTTATGAAAAAATTAACTTTACTGATGATTTTAATCGAGTCGCTGTCAAAAACCGAAAAACGATATTTGCGTTTATGTTCAAATATTCAGTCGGGCAATAAAAAATACATGTATCTGTTTGATTTGATTGTTGCAAAAAATACCGTAGATACCGTTTACGCTCAATTTTGCAAAAAACACGGCAACGCAAATTTCAACATGGCGGTGAAGCATCTTTATCGCACAATAATGGATTGTTTGATACGCCTGCATCGCAAGCAGGATATGCAAACCAAAATATTTGCTCTGATTTCCGAAGCCGATATATTATTTGAACGCACATTGACCGACGAAGCAATGGAAATATTGAAAAAGGCACAAAACATGGCTTTGAAATATGAAATGCATTCGCTGCTGATATTGTCGCGCCGAATTGAATTGAAATATCTGAATGCCACAAATTTCAACAACATAAGCGAACGCCAGCTCATAGGCAAACAAATGAAAATTATTGAAGAAATGAAGTACAACAGAAGCTCAAATCTTCATTCTCAACTTTACGATATTCTCAAACATCGACTTTTTTACAAGGGATACGCCAATTCAGAAAAACAAAAAGAAAGATTAAACGATTTGATTTTAAGCGAACTGAATGTAGTCGCCAATAATTCGTACAAAGGATTTGAAACTCAAAGATTACATTTACTGTTTCAGTCGATGTATTATCTTGATTCGGGAAATTACAAAATGGCGATTCGTTTTTACCGGACGTTGATTGACATGTTTGAAGAAAACAGGCACATGATATTGAATCCTCCGATTTATTATTTGCAGGCAATAACAGGAATTTTGAACAGTCTGAAAATCGCTTCATTATACAGTGAAATGCCGTTTTTTATAAACAAACTTAAAAATATCGAACAGGGCGCTTATGCTGCCGATTTCAATTTGAACGTCAGCGCTCTTATTTTTTTGTATGAATTTTCATGTGCGTTTAATACGGGAAATTTCAGTGCGGCATCCGATTTAATTGCAAAACACAACGACTGTTTATTGAAAAACATGTCGCTGCTGCGATTGGATATTCAGCTTGATTTACTGATTAACCTGACAGTGCTCGATATTGCCACAGGAAACATAAAAAACGCCAGAAAACACATGAAAACCATTATGAGTTCGGGAAAAGTATTTTATGTTTTACCTGCCTATCGGCATGCCCGGCTGATAAATCTTATATTGCAGGCGGAATCTGAAAACTGCGATTTTTTTGAAAATGAAATAAAGTCAATTAAACGCAGTATCCGTTACGAAAAACATTTATACATTACCGAAAAACTGCTATTCAAATTTATTCAAAATTATTATTTGCTTAACGACAGAAAAATACGAAAAAAATTATATCAACGGTTTGAGAAAGAAGCCATAAAAATAAGGCAAAACAAGTACGAACAGCAATTACTTGTTGTTTTTGATTTCATATCGTGGATGCAAAGCAAATTGACAAATCGTAAATTTAATGAAATTTTGGCTGAAAAAACCTGTTAAAGCAAAGGAAAGGCTGTTCCGAAAGCGCAGGTTTGCCGTATCTGTGTATCCGTCGATTTTTAATTGCCGCTTTTTTTGTCGGCATAAATTTGCAGTAATTTTTCGAGATTTACGGAGTCTAAGCGGCGTGCAAGTATTTTTTTATTTTTATCCAGCAAATAAATTTGAGGCGTAGTATTTGTGTTGAATGTATTATAAATATTTCCGGTACGATACGGATCCCACACGTTAATCCAGTCCAGATGGTTCTTTTCGATAAAATCCAGCCATTTCTGCCTGTCGGTTTGCACGTATACGGCATAAACTTCAAGTCCGATCTCGTCTTTGTATTTGTCGTAAACGGTTTTTATCCGCGGAGTTTCTTCTTTGCAGTGTCCGCAATCGGTATCGTAAAAATACAGTACGATATAGTTTGCAGTAAGCCCGTGAACAGATTCGTAGCGTTTGCCATCGGACGTCGGCAGCAGCAAATCGGGAGATGTTTTGCCTATCAGAGTCGGTTTGTTGCGTTCTATGAAATCGGTCAGTTCGGTTCTGAATTTTTCGGTTTCCCAGGTTGTTTCGGGTTTCAGATAATAGTTTTCGCCAATGTATATAACTATTTCTTCGTGTCCCATAACTGTGGATGCATAATAAAAATTGAAAATGTGCGAAAGTATGTATCTGTAAGTTCTCGAACCGTGCGGTATGCGTGTCATTATTTTGTCGATACACGGAATTATTGAGTCGGGTTCTTTGAAAATCAAAACGTTTTTGAGATAGTAATCAAGAATTTCGGATTCAAAAAATGGCGTTCTCAGTATTCTTTCATCTTCAAAATTTATATTGTCCAAAAAATGTTCCTTGTTGAACAGATAATAGTTCATCGCTATTTTTCGGTCTCTGTCGGGTTCGTCGGCGGGCAAATTGAAGTCGGGTTCAACAGGCGGTTTGAATGCATTGACAACCGTTGCCAGAAATTTGCCTTTATATTTATTTGCCAGACTGTCGGAAAAGGCAATAAGCGGGCGGTTAAAATTCAGCAGTTGCGCCCGCAATGCTTTTTGTTCGTCGCTGTTTTCGGCGCTTGCTTTAATTTTTTCAATCAGCTGCTCGTATTTTTTCTGATGCTCGTTTCTATAGGCAATATAAGCCAGCATTGCCGTATTTTCGGGTGAATTAACAAATTCGACTTTCGAATAGTCGTCTTTGTCGGTTATTATTCCAAAATTGTCGTCGCCATCGGCTGACACCAGAAAATCGAACAGGGCGGTTCCGCCTGCTGCTATAAAGTACATTCCGCCTTCAAGTGCGCGCGGCTTTGAAAACGTGCCTTTGCCGTTTTTGTCGAGTACTGCGGTATCAACCGAGTATTTTGTTGCTCCGCCGTGCACTGCCAGCAATATTGTTGAGTCGGCAAGTCCTTTTACCGTTACGTCTATTTTGTACGATTGTGCCGACATTAAATTTACGGCGCAAATCGACAGGATGGTTATAAATATTTTTTTCATTCTTTATATTTGTTTTTATTTTCTTTTATTTCGCCA
>JAIRKV010000250.1 GCA_031259935.1 Prevotellaceae bacterium
GTGCAAACGAATAAAATTTCTTTACTACCTGCAACACTACCTTTTCCGCCTCGTCCGTTTTTGTAAGATTTAGCTTCAATTTTTACCTCTTTATATTTTGCGAGTATTTTTTCAAATGTATGAATATCAGGATAACTGCGGTTATTATAACTAATTAACCAATGCGGAATTTCAGTAGATAATTCAAATAATTTTGAAAAATTATTTATAACCTCGCTTTTGGTGTCAAAACCGCTATATCGTTTTGGGTCATATCTTTTTATTCCATTTACGAACTCTTTTTCTTTCCAATATTCAGTATAGGTTTCAAGCAAATGATAAAAACCCTGATAATCGGCGTGGCTATTGCAATATGGCGGGTCAAAATATACCAAATCAACATTTCGAAGTTGAGGCAGCAAGTCCAAAGTGTTTTCGTTAAAACTCTGATTTTCTCGCTCGTTGTCGAATACGGCATTGTTGTAAGCAGGTAAAAGTTCCATAAACAAATCTTTAACAGGGCGAATCAAACTGCGATTACGTTTCACTCTTTCGGGGTCAGCTGCATAAACCAACGCCTGTGTATGACCAAAATGTCCCATCGTAATTTTGCGCGTTAAACTGCGATTCATAACAGTAAACGCCAATGCCTGCTTGTACGGATTGTCCAAATATTGAATATTGGCTCTGAAATTGTCAATAAATTCGGCTTCCGCCTTTTCAAAAAACACATTGGTAAAAACGCTTTCCATCAATGTAAAATCGTTTTTTTGTGGCGAATTTTGAAACAATATTTTTAAATCATTATTATCTAATTTTGTCGATTTATTTTCAATCAATGCTTTGCCGATTTGACTGTTAAAATTAAGAAAGTCGTTTGTAATAGTTTGAAATCCAAGCTGTTTAAATAAAAATGCGACAGACTGTGACCCTGCAAAAGCGTCAAGAGCAACATTTATATTTCTTGGAATATGCTGACTTATCCACGATAGATGGGTGTGTTTAGCACCCAAATATTGCGGTTCAGGAAACTTGTATTGAAAATATTTGTATTCGTCAAATAACATAATCTTTAATTTCTAACAAATTACAAGTTTCAAATAATACAGGTTGAATGCCAAAATCATTTCTTCTCGTGTCCACAAATTGCCTCTCATAGCATTATATTTTTTGTTTTACGATTTTTGAAAAAACATCTCTGAATTTGATTGTATATTCCACAAGCCAATTAACAGCCTCATCTATCTTCTTTTTATCGTTAAGATCAGTTGTGTGCAAAAGAGTGATTACTTTGTCTCTATCTGCATTATTTGGATTCCATTGTAATGTCTGTCCTATTTTAGTTTCTATTTCTTCTTTTTTACTTTCCAAAAACGGATACATCGTTTCTGATATTTGATTTTGAATATAAACTCTAACACTTACTATGCCTGTATTGGTATTAAATGTATTGGATAAATGTATGTGAGATTTCCCCAAAGTAACATCAAACCAATAATACGGTTTTGGAGTTTGAACGGAAGGTATCTTGTTTGTGGCTTTTAATTTGACAGCAAATTTTGTCCAGAAATCAAGTTGCAATTTTTTCCTTTCTGACAATTCTTCTGCTTTTATTTTGGCTGCCTGTCTGACTGCCTGATTGGGCTTGCTAATCACATTAAAACGCAATGCAGGCATACTGTCCTCTATTTGCCAAAGTTCGAGTTGTACCCCGTAAAACGAAATCTCATCTGTTGTATGGTCATTAAGCCAATCAAGTGCTTTTTGGTGTTCTTCGGTAAAATCTGTTGCAATCCAAATCACAGTCGAAGCATCTAACACAGAGGCATAAGTAATTGATTTTCCCAAATGGTCGTGATTGGTTTTTTCAAGTTGATTTTCAATCACAACATACTTGTTAGTGCCAATGTCTTTTGCCAAAACATCGGCGGAATAAGGCCCAACGGCAACTTCAGTGTTTTCCACTTCCAATTCAAGCCCGAGAGCCGAATTAAGTTCGTCAATATGTTGTGCAAGCCAAGGCGTAAAACCCAATGTCTCGTGTTTCCACTTTTCTCGCGGCGCTATCTGTTTTAATTTGCCTAAATTCATATTTATCTATTTATCTATCTATCTATCTATATTTATCTATGTTTATTGTCCATTTCGATATGAGCCAAAGGGGTACAGCCCGCCCGAATAAAGCCTTCGGACAGCCCCCCCGCACCTGCAAAGAGGTCAATAAAATTTAATGTATATAACATACCCAGTTTACAAAATCTTGCGCTGTAAAATTACGATTTATTTTTGATACGTCAACAGGGTTATCTTATATTTTTTCGATTTGCCACTAATTTGATATAAAAGAACATGAGATAATTATCTTATCTTGTGACTATAAGCAACGCATCGAAAACCTTTGCGGCGTGTTGCATGAGAATTTTAATCATTTACCTTCGCTCATTTTCGGCTACGTTCGACATAGCCCGAACAAGTTCAACTCTACGCTCATTCGCACGAAAATTTCCGCCTGTTTTTTGAAATTGCAGGCAGGAATCCTCATTTTTAGTGATTTGCAGGTCAAAGCCCGCAATAACAGGACTATTTTTAGAAATGTGCTTTAGGCATTTGTCCAGTTGCCGTCCGACATGCAACATCCGACTGCGACATAATAAGCTCCTTTCTTTTAAATTAAGGTTGTTATCAACAAAAAAGCGCTACGCAATTACAATTTCATCACGCTTTCAATATGTATCTGATTCAAAAAATACGGGTCGTGCGAAACAACAATCAGCGTGCCGCGATAATCATTTATCGCGTCGGTTAATATCTCAATATTCTGAATATCAATATTATTCGTTGGCTCATCCAAAACAATAATATCGGGAGATTGCGTAGTAATGGTCAAGCAGCAAAGCAATAAGCGCATTTTTTCGCCGCCGCTCAATATCGAGCAAGGCTTGTCCCAAAATTCTTTTGAAAACAAAAAGCGATTGAGGCGAGTTTTGATTTCCGATTCCAACAAAGCAGCATTGTTAAACGCTTGCGCCTGATCGTAAACAGTTAAATAGCTGCTGATTAGCGAATATTCCTGGTCAATGTAGACGTTTTTGTTGTCGGCACGGAAAATTGTACCGCAATGGGGTTCAATTTCGCCCAAAATCAGCTTGATTAAAGTGGTTTTCCCCGAACCGTTGTTGCCTTTTATTGCTATTCTTTCGCTACTTATGATTTGAATATCAAGCGGATTTTGCCAAAGTAAATTTTCATCGTATCCATAATTTATTCCTTTTGCCGAAACCAAAATTTTACCTTTGTGCAACACAGCATGGTCAAATCCGAATTTCATTTTGTCGCGGCTGGGAATTTCCTTGCGTAAATCGTTTAACTCTTGCGCAATAGCATTGATTTTAGCGGTGTGAACACCTTTCATTTTAGCCGTAGTATTTTCGGCATTATTTTTTCTGCCGCCTGCCAAAATAGGAGCAATGTTACTTTTATTCAGATTTTTCCTGCCTTGCGATTCTCTTTTCTGCTGTCGTTCCAATGCCGCGCGTTCGGTTTCCTTTGCTTTCCGCAACGATTTTTGCTTTTCCTCCAAACTGTTTGTAAATACTTCATTTTCAACAAATTTTTGTTCCCTGTAGAAATCGTAATTTCCTCCATAAATTTTAATGCCGTGCAGGTTCAACTCGCACATTTTATCCAAATCATTCAGCAAAGTCCGGTCGTGACTGACTACGGCAAGCGAACAGGAAGTTTCTTTGATAAATCGGTAAAGCAAATTTCTCGCCGTCAAATCCAAATGGTTGGTTGGCTCGTCGAGCAGCACAATTTCGGGATTATGAATTTGAATTCCCGAAAGAAAAACCTTTGTTTTTTGCCCGCCGCTCAATGTCTGCATTTTGGCGTTCAAATCCAAATCGTCTATTTTCCAGTAAGATAATGCCTCCAAACAGCGTTCTTCAATCGTCCAATCATCATTTAATACGAGTAAATTTTCCTCCGTGACAATGCCCGACAGAATGTCGGACAGCGCATTCAGCTTGTCGGAAACACCAATTGTCTGAGCCACAGTCAAGTCGCGGAACTGCCCGATAATTTGAGGGATATAATACGGTTTTGAAGAAACGGTCAGATTGCCTGCGGACGGTGGAATTTGTCCCGCGATGATTTTCAGCAAAGTAGATTTGCCGAC
>JAIRKV010000297.1 GCA_031259935.1 Prevotellaceae bacterium
TCTAAAATATTTTCAATAATTTTGTACTGTTTTTCAGTCAGATTAGTTGGATAATTTGTTTTGTTCATTGTTTTATAATTTATATTATTAATAATCACAATTTACAAAATAAATCCCAACTAACAATCTGATTGACAGTTATTTATATATAAATTTTGTTAAATTTAAACAGTTTTTAAATCAGATGTAAAAAACGATGAATGGAATTGCCGGGATGTTGATTTGTTTCCTGCATCCCGGCGGGATGCATCGCTCGGTAGAAATTTCACCGCAAACAAAGGCTACATGCGGAGCAGCAGCGGTTTTTCAAGTCTTTTGCGGCAACCCGCACGTGATGCACAAAGAAATATCGTTTTTACCGAGCGATGCATTCCTGACGGAATGCAATCCGTAAGAAACCGGCCGAGCTTTGATTCGTGTGATTAAAATGATTAAAAATGAATTAAAAACAAAAAAAATATCCCGTTAGGGATAAAATGTTGGTAGAAAAAATAATAATTCTGGTTTGCTTTGCTTCGCTCGCAATGACGTGCTTATTTTTCTGTTTTGCATCCATATTATTCTTTAAATTTTAAAATCTTTAAATTATTAATCTGTTGCATTCCCTGATTTGCTTATTCGCATTTCATTAGGGATGCAGGAAACAAATCAACATCCCGGCAATTCATTCATCGTTTGTTACATCTGATTTACAGTTAATATGTAATTTAAACAGTTTATAAGTAGCAACTAATTAGTCGCTCCTTAAAAATAAAAAAAATCAGCAATAATACGACATTATTTCTGTCGGTTTTGTTTTGACATAAAAATAAGCAGCATGTCATTACTTCGTCGCTGCGCTCCTCGCAATGATGTGCTTTAAATTATTAAATCATTAAATCTCTGTTTTTTGTAATTTTCTTATATAAATTTCACAGTGCATTTTTATCGGTTTGCGTGTAATCGAAGATTTAATGCTACCTTTGTACAAAATTTTTTTGAAAAATGATTAAACGGATTTGTATATTTTGTTCATCAAGCGATAAAATTGATAAAGCACATTTTGATGCAGCCGAAAAAATTGCTTTTGAACTGACAAAGGCAGGATACGTAATTGTTTGCGGCGGCGGTTCGCATGGATTAATGGGAAAAATAATCGAAACATCCATAAAAAACGGCGGATATGTAATCGGCGTCATTCCCGAATTTATGCGAACGGTAGAATGGGACAGTAAAGAAGTCAACGAGCTTGTGGTGGTTGAAGACATGCGCGAACGCAAAAAACTGATGATTGAAAATGTTGATGCAGTCATCGCTCTTGCCGGAGGATGCGGAACTCTCGAAGAATTAATGGAAGTTATAACGCTTAAACGTCTTGGCAAATTTACAAAACCGATAATTATTCTCAACACAAACGGATTTTATAATTATCTCAAAGAACTGCTTGATAAAATGATTGACGAAAATTTTATGAACAGACAGTCGGTCGATATATGGAAATTCGTTGACAGCCCCGAACAGGTTCTTGACGCTATCAGCAGTTCGGCGCCATGGAACAGCGATGCAATAAAATTTGCAGTAGTGTGATAATTAAAATCTTACTGAATATTTAAATATGGATTTGATTTTTGAAAAAATAAAACAGACAATAGCCGACGAACTTAATCAATTCAGACAATTCTGCAAGGAAGAACTTATATCATGCGATTTTGCGCTTGACGATATTACTCAATATTTGCTTGACTATGAAGGAAAACTGCTGCGACCGATAATAATTTTGCTTTCGGCAAAAATGAACGGAGAAATATGTGAAAAAACTTATATTACGGCACAGTCAATGGAAATATTGCATACGGCAACTCTCATTCACGACGATATTGTAGATGGAGCCGAAATACGGCGCGGAATTCCTACAATACAATCGCAGTGGTCGCCGCAGATTGCCGTACTTGTTGGCGATTATTTGCTGGCAAAAGCGCTTGAAATCATTACAAACAACAAAATATACGACGTCATTTCAAAAGCAACCGAAGTTGTACGGCATCTCAGCGAAGGAGAACTTTTTCAAATACAAAAATCAATCACCATGGATACTACCGAAGAAGATTATTTGAACGTAATCTATAAAAAAACAGCAAGTCTGATATCCGCATGTACACGCTTCGGCGCTTCATCGGTTGGCGCAAGCGATGCAATAATAGAACAAATGACAGAAACAGGACGAAATATAGGTTTGGCTTTTCAAATCAGAGATGATATTTTGGATTTTGATAAAAATAATAAAACAGGAAAACCCTACGGAAACGATTTGCGCGAACATAAATTAACGCTGCCGCTGATTTATGCGCTTAAAAACTCAACCGAAAACGAACAGAAAACAATAATCGAAAAATTGAAACACAGCGCCGAAAAACCACATTTTATTGATGACATAATAGAATTTACATACAAATATCAGGGAATTGCTTACGCCGAACAAAAAATGAAACATTTCTGTCGACAGGCAATCAACATGCTCGAAAAATTTCCTCAAAACGATGCCCGCAATGCGCTGATAATGCTTGCAGAATATATAACAGTAAGAAAAATGTAGG
>JAIRKV010000010.1 GCA_031259935.1 Prevotellaceae bacterium
AAAAAGTTAAAATCAACAATGACTGGCATAATACCGAATCAACCAAAAAGACCTCTGAACTGCTCAAACTCATCGGCATTATACCTATTACGTAAAAATTGGAAATGTTAGGGATTAATCATTTTAATCATACAAATCAAAGTTCCGACAATTATTTCCGGATTGCTTCGTCATTTCATTCCTCGCAATGACGGTTTATTTCTCTGTTTTTGTCCACGAATTTACACGAATTTTTTTGTTCTTTATTATTTTCCAAATTCTTAAATCTTTAAACGTCATTTTTCTGGTTTGCTTCGTCGCTGCGCTCCTCGCAATGACGAAAAAAAATATCCCGACGGGATAGAATGTTTGTAAAAATTTCATCGCAACCAAAGGCTACGTGCGGCGCAGCTGCGGTTTTTCAAGTCATCTGCGACAACCCGCACGTGATGCACAAAGCGATGTCGTTTTTACCGATATTCTATCCCTACGGGACAGGCAGTTTTGCGTTTTTTCATTATTAATCATTTTAATTACACAAACCAAAGTTCAGACAATTATTTCCGGATTGCTTCGTCATTTCATTCCTCGCAATGACGGTTTGTTCTTTAATTTTTTAAATGTTTAAATCTTTAAATCGCTGATATCCTCGCAATGACGAAAAAAATATCCCGCCGGGATAGAATGTTTGTAGAAATTTCATCGCAACCAAAGGCTACGTGCGGAGCAGCGGCGGTTTTTCAAGTCATCTGCGGCAACCCGCACGTGATGCACAAAGCGATGTCGTTTTTACCGAGCGACGCATTCCGTTAGGAATGCAATCCGGAAATAATTGTCTGATCTTTGATTTGTATGATTAATAATGAATAAAAAACAAATAATAAAACCTTATTTCTACCTTATTTCAAAAACAAAACAACCTTAGTAGAGCAAAAGATAACATACATACACCAACTTTATTATCTTATTGTTCATTTATTTTCCGCATCCCAGCGGGATGCATCGCTCGGTAGAAATTCCACCGCAACAAAGGTTACGTGCGGAGCAGCGGCGGTTTTTCAAGTCATCTGCGGCAACCCGCACGTGATGCATAAAGGGATGTCGTTTTTACCGATATTCTATCCCTGACGGGATAAGCAGTTTTGCGTTTTGTTCATTATTAATCATTTTAATCACACAAACCAAAGTTCAGACAATTATTTCCGGATTGCTTCGGCATTTCATTCCTCGCAATGACGGTTTGTTCTTTAAATTTTTAAATCTTTAAAATCGCTTCGCTCCTCGCAATGACGTCCTTTAAATTTTAAAATCTTTAAATAATTAAATTATTAAGCCGCTGCGCTCCTCGCAAAGACGTGCTTATTTCTCTGTTTTGCTTCTATTTTACTTGTCATTATCTTGGATTTCAGCATAAAAATGCTGCTGCATGCATGGCTGTTATATTGTCGTTCAAATAATAAGTCTGCAAGTCGTTCGACAAAATAAACGACTGTCGAACAGGCTTGTCTAAAATATTTTGCAAATCGAGCAAATGGCGGGCATCGGTATGATTTACATGTTCGGTCATCTTTATTTCTATGGGAATATAATAATTTTCCGCTTCAAGCAGCAAATCAATTTCACGTCCGTCCTGTGTGCGAAGATGACTGCAAGTCAGCGGCAATCCGTATGTTTTAATCTGCTTGTAAATTTCGGCAACTATTGCGCTTTCAAATTCATTACCGGTCAATGCTCCTTTTTTCTGCAATACTGCACGTAATACGCCGTTGTCCAAAAAATGTATTTTGGGCGATTTCACTAATTTTTTAAGAGGATTGGCAAACCATGCAGGCAAAACTACGTTCTGATAACTGATTTCCATATATTGCACATATCGCTGCACAGTCGGTACGCTGACGCCTGTTTCTTTTGCAATTGAAGCATAATTCGCCAAAGCGCCTGTGGTATGCGCAAGATATTTTTGCAGTTTCACAAAAGGCTGCAAATCACGAAACGAAGCCAAATCGCGAATATCACGCTCCAGAAAAGTTCGCACATACATTTTCAACCATTCGTCCCGTTCATCGCCGGTCAGGTTTTCGTCGGTTATTGCCGGATAACCTCCATAATTCAGGTAAAAATCGCAGGCATTTTTTTTTGCAGTATATTGAGGATCCATTGTAAATGAAGGATAAACAATATCCGTATTCAGTTTTTCCGTTACATATTGCGCAAAAAACGAGCGTTCGAGCCTGTCATCAAAACTTTTTGTCATCAATTCGGGCAAGGTAAGCGGATAAACATCCATAATAATGCACCGTCCGGCCAAACTTTCCTTTACTTTTTCCATTAATAAAAACTGACTTGAACCCAATAACAGATAACGCGTTTCATTAAATTGATCATGCGTTGATTTGATGCTGTTTATCAGATTCGGCTCTTTTTGTATTTCATCCAGCACGGCGTAAGGATAAAAAGCCTGCCACTGCGACGATGTGAGTTTTAAAAGATTACCACACAGCACAATATCGTCTATTGCCAGATAGTTATAATCGGCAAAACAGTGATGCGCAATAGTTGTTTTACCTGTTTGCCTTGCGCCGGTAAGCACAATAATACGACCAAGTTTCGACTGCCGTTTCGTTTGCAGGTCGTTAAATATAATTCGCCGTTTCATTTTTCGTATATTAAATTATGGCGCAAATATAAATATTTTATTTTAAATATTACGCCGATATTTAAAGTAAAATATTAAACAGACGCTTTTTATTAATAAAAATTAGCCGACATACATTGAAATTTTCGGTCTTTATTTCTCTCTGCCGGTTTTGTTGTGACAAAACAACAAACCGGCACGTCATTGCGAGGGCATCAGCCCGAAGCAACCGAAGCGCAGTGGAGCTCAACGCAGCCAATCCAGAGCAAATGACATTTAAAGATTTAAAAAATAAATAAAATTCGTGTAATTCGAGGACTAATTCGATTTTAAAAAACAGAGAAATAAGCACGTCATCCTATGTTAGCAGAAAAAAACAGGAATGATTAAATTTTCATCAATAAAAATAAAAATGAAAATAAACCAAATAATAAAACCTTTGCAAGGCAAAAATGTTGATAAAATGTTAATATTTAGGTGATTATAATTTGTTTATGTGGAATATTTCGTGTATCTTTGCGTCATGTATAACAAAAAAAAGAAAACAAATGGGCTTTAGTGACACTTATGTGGAAAAACGTGTTCGTAAGAATGTGTTTTTCAAGCACATCAATATACTTATTGACTGGTCGGCGCTGGAAAAAGAAATTG
>JAIRKV010000105.1 GCA_031259935.1 Prevotellaceae bacterium
ATATAATATTTATTTTCGCAATATTGACATTTACAGGCTGTACCGATTTCGATAATGTACATATATTTATCGACAGCAACAATGTGAAAATTAATGCGGTAAAAGGTTCGAATTTCAAATTGAACATACCCGTTGAAATTGATAACCGAACAACAAAAAAACTTGTACTGAAAAAAATAGATATTGATATTCGCAAAAACGGATATAACTTTGCTAAATTAAATATGACCGAAAAAATTGAATTCGAAAATAAAACGAAAGAAAATTATATTATTGTACTGACAGGAAAAATTGTTGACCCGATGAGTATGATATTTTCAGGTTTCAGATTTAAGAATACGCCAAATGAAAATTATACATTAAACGGATATATAAAGATAGGAACAACAGCATTCGGCAAAAAAATAAAATTTAAAAATGCTGATTTTGAAACATTAATAAACTCGTTTGGAAATAAATAAAACAGTTGACTGTATATGAAAAATAAATTATTAATTCTGCTATTATTTGGAATATTTGCAACGCTTCAGGCAAAGTCGCAAACATCCGAAGCCGATTCGATATTTGTAATATTGGATTCAACATTTGTGAATATAATAGACGAACTGGAAAATTTGCCGCAGGGCAAAATAAAAATAAATCAAAGTGCGGATATCGGCGAAGCCTTGTCGTTGCACAGTATAGAAAATTTTAAAACACAACAAATAACTGGCTATCGTGTATGTATATTTCGCGACAATCGGCAAAATTCACGCTCAACGGCATTGCAGACAAAACATAATTTCAAAGCCGCTTATCCCGACATTCCCGTATATCTGGAATATAAAAATCCTTATTTCTACGTATATGCAGGCGATTTCAGAACGAAAGAACAGGCTGAGAAATTCAAACGCGAAATAAATTCAACATACCCCAAATCGTGGTTGTCGAATGAAATAAAAATAAATCTTCCGTCTTTATGAGCGACCGTATAAAACACGAATGTGGCATTGCCTTGATACGTTTACGCAAACCGCTTGATTATTATCATAAAAAATACGGCACATGGGCTTATGGAATTCAGCGATTATATCTGTTAATGGAAAAGCAGCACAATCGCGGACAGGATGGAGCGGGAGTTGCAAGTCTGAAACTGAATCCGCAACCCGGAAAAAGTTATATTCACCGCTCACGCTCAAACAACAAATCGCCATTAAGCGATGTGTTTGATTTCATAAAAAAATCAATAAAAACAAATTCCGGGCATGAAGAAAATCCCGTATGGGCAAAAGAAAATCTGCCTTTTGCCGCCGAACTGTATCTCGGACATTTGCGTTACGGAACTTTTGGCGGTAACTCAATCGAACATGTTCATCCCGTGATACGGGCAAGCAACTGGCTTTCGCGAAATCTGGTTGTTGCGGGAAACTTCAATCTTACAAATACCGACGAAATTTACAGTCAACTTTTAAACATAGGTCAGCAACCGCGCAATATTACCGATGCTGTTACCATTCTCGAAGAAATAGGATATTATCTTGATGAAGAAAATAATAATCTTTACGAAAAATACAGACAGCAGGGAATGTCGAAAATTGAAATTTCAAAACGGACGTCCGATGAAATCGATATTGTGAATATCCTGAAACGCGCAACAAAAAGATTCGACGGAGGATACGCAATAGCGGGAATGACGGGAAACGGAAATGCCTTTGTGATTCGCGACCCGAACGGAATTCGTCCTGCTTTTTATTACGTAAACGATGAAATCATTGCCGTTGCGTCCGAACGTCCCGTGCTGCAAACGGCTCTTGATGTTCGCACAAACGGAATAAACGAAATACCGCCCGGAGCGGCATTAATCATAGATAAAGACGGAAACTGCAGAACCGAACAGATTATTGCCGCAGGCGAAAAAAAAGCATGTTCGTTCGAACGTATTTATTTTTCGCGGGGAACAGACAAGGAAATTTATCGCGAACGTAAAAAACTTGGCGAACTGCTTACCGATTCAATACTGAAAGCCATTGATTACGACCTGGACAATACCGTTTTTTCGTTTATTCCAAACACTGCCGAAACAGCATTTTTCGGAATGTTGAAAGGTATCGAAGATTTTATGCTGCGCGACAAACAGCGACAAATCATAGAATCGCACAAACTGCTCAACTACGACGAACTTTGGAATATAATAACCCGCCGTCCGCGATACGAAAAAATAGCCGTGAAGGATGCCAAACTGCGAACGTTCATCACCGAAGGCGAAGAGCGTACAAATCTTGTTGAACATATTTATGATGTTACCTATGGCGTAATTCGGCGCAACCGCGACACTCTCGTTATTATCGACGATTCAATCGTGCGCGGAACAACATTGAAACGCAGCATAATCAGTATCCTCGACCGACTGGAACCGCGCAAAATCGTAGTTGTAAGTTCATGTCCGCAAATTCGCTATCCCGACTGTTACGGAATAGACATGTCGCGCATGAACGAATTTTGCGCTTTCCTTGCCGCAATCGAATTACTCAAATACAATAACGCAGAACATACGGTCGAAGATGTTTACAAACGCTGCAAAGCCCAGGAAAATCTGCGCAAGGAAGAAATAATAAATTACGTGAAAAACATCTATTCGCCATTCACTGACGAACAGATTGCCGTTAAAATTGCGCAAATGTTGAAGCCCGAAAATGCCAAAGCCGAAGTGCAACTTGTATTTCAATCGGTTGAAAATTTACATGCAGCCTGCCCCGAACATACGGGCGACTGGTATTTTACAGGCAATTATCCTACGCCCGGCGGAAATAAAGTGGTAAATAAAGCGTTCATAAATTATTACGAAGGCAAAAACGACAGACCGTATTGAAAATGCAACTTTTGCAGGTTCC
>JAIRKV010000155.1 GCA_031259935.1 Prevotellaceae bacterium
AATTATTAACGTAAACAGCACAAATAAAACGGCAAAAATCAGCGCAACTTTGAACTCCAGCGGGTTTCTGTCGTCTTTTATGCTTTCCATCTGTTTCAACTGTTCGGACGCAGGCGGATTATGATAATATATCAGCAGTCCGACAGTTGTTGTAACTGCTGTCATTATCACGAAAAAATACCACGAAAGACTGAACAGCGACATGTTGAAAATGAGCAGTAATATTGCTATTCTGATAAACATCATTCCAATGGCTGTAAGAATAGCGCCGCTGTAATAATATCGGAAGCAGTCGGGAGATTTTTTGCTTTTTCGCGACAGCACTATTGTTGTTACCGTACTGCTGTACAGTCCGCCGAGAATACCCGAAACCAATAATCCCGAATTGTGAAATACAAATTTCTGCAACAGATAACTTGCATACGACATTCCCGAAATAATAACAGTAGCAAGCCATACGCTGCGCGGAGTAAGATTTATTCCTTCATATATCTGTTCGTCGGGAAGCACAGGCAATATGATGCCTGCAATGATTATAAATTTTGCAAGGGTCAAAAATTCGTCGTTATTCATGCGTCCTGCTACCGAAATAAATGTTTCTTTCATTTCGGTAAGAAGCAATACTACAACCAGCACCAGCAAACTGAATTGAACGGGCTGCGTCATTATTAATGCCGGAATACAGTATGTGATGCAGGCAATAATGATGGTGGTAAGTCCGTATCGGCGCAGATGATACAATTTAAAATAGTAATTAAATCCAAGTAATATCAATAATCCAGCTCCGCCGCAACCCCAGAAAATTTTTGTTTCGGGAGCGATGATATAAAGTATGTAACTCAATAGTCCGATAAGCGTAAATGTGCGGTCGGAGCCAAAAAACGGTTCTTTTTCATCGCTTTTCAATTGGAGTTTGCGTTGAGATAATCCTATTATCAGGGAAAATATTACAACTAAAAAAAGTTGAATATAATTGTCGGGAATGTGTAAAAAGTTTTCCATTTTTAATTTTTAAATGTTAATATTAAAACAGTCCGTTGGGGACATATCCAAGCCATTGCAGTACGGTTTCGCCCCAGACAAACATTAGAATCCATGAAATAATCATCATTATGATGCCGAATTTGAAAGTATCCGCCCAGCTGTACTGGTCGGTTGTGTAAAGCAGTGCGGCGGGTTTGCTGTTGAACGGCAAAACATATACATGTTCAATAAGCAAAGCAACGGGAAAAGCGAGGCTCATTACCGGATAGCCGAATTTTTGCGCTACGCCTGTTGATATTGGTATAAAAATCAATGCTCTCATTGTTTTCGATTGAAATATCAGCGCACTGAAAAGCATTGCTCCGGTAAGCATAAGATATAATATCCAAAACGGCGTATCGTTTGAAATTCCCAATGAGTTGAATGCCGAATCAACCATGGTTCCTGCGATATTTGTGGCATCCAGTCCGGCGCCAAGCGTATAGGCTCCCGCCGAAAAAATCATCAGATGCCACGGAATATCAACATCGTTCCATTTCACAACGCCTGCGTTGAAAGGAAGAAGCGCAATGACAGCGCCTGCAAATGCAACGGCAGTTTCGCTTATATTGTGTATGTATCCTTTGGTTGCCCACATAAACAGTACGCCAACAAAAATAGCGATAGCCTTATATTCATCTTTTTTCATGCGTCCCATTTTGTGCAGTTCTTCTTTCAGTCGCTGCATTCCGCCCGATATTTGAGGTTTCCGTTCTTCTTTTTTCAGCGGGAATATGATTTTTGTGCCGACTATCCAGCCGATGATAATTATCAGCAGGCACAGAGGGAAAGCCGCAACAAACCATTCCTGATAGCCCAGTTCGGCGCCTGCTCCCATAATAATCGACACAGCCAGCAGATTTGCGCCCGAACCTGTCATAAAGCCGCTTGCGCCTATGTTTATCTGAAAAAGATTTTGCAATACCGTGTTACGCCCGAAGTTATTTCGGCTACTGCCGCCTGTGGCTCCGTATATTGCTGCTATTACCATAAAAACGGGAAGTAAAATTGCCGCTTTGGCTGTTGTGGCTGAAATAAATGCAGACAATACTATATTTATTACTATAAAACTTAAAAATATGCGTGTGGCATTTTTCCCGAAATGAACAACAAACCACAGGGCAAATCGTTTTGCAACCTGCGTTTTAACCAGCATGCTTGCAAGCACAAACGACAGAATGTTTAACCACATTACAGGATGTCCCAACTGTGCGTATGCGGTTTTTTCGGTTGTTACTCCGGTCAGTACAATTGCTATGATAACAAGCAGAGATGTAAGATAGTTCGGTATTGCTTCGGTAATCCACAATATAACCGATGCCGCAAATATAGCCAGCATGGCGTAATTGATGCGACAAAATTCTGCAATTCCCGTATCATTAAAGCGTTTAAGTGCATCGCCTGTAAGATTTTCCGCATTTATGCCGTTCAGAAACGGAATATCTATACATTTGTACAAAAGCACAAATACCACTATCGACAGCGGCGCTCCCGCATATGCCATCCATTTTTCAAAACGGCTTTTAGGGCGGTTTGGCAACTGCTCGATACGGTAATTGTTCATATCAAGCGGGTCGCCGTTCACCATTTTGTAAACGGATTTTTCATTAACATCGAATTATAATAGCGTTTGTCGCCTGTTACTTCTTCGCCAAGCCATTCGGGTTTGTCGAAGACGGCGTTTTCGTCGGGCAATTCGATTTCGGCAACCGTCAAGCCTTCGTTTTCGCCGTGAAATTCGTCTATTTCATAAGTATACGGATCGGCTTTAACCAAATGGCGCACTTTGTCGATTACGCCGGGCTCGCAAATTTTAAGCAATTCGCCTGCTTCTTCTACCGTTATCTCTTTTTCAAATTCAAAACGTGAAGCGCCTGTATCGTTACCGATTCCCTTCACCGTCAGAAATCCTTTGTCGCCTTTGATTCGTATGCGCACCGTGCGTTCGGGCACCGACGATAAATATCCCTGCACAATGCGAGTTGATTTGAATATAAAAGAACGAAAATCGCCTTTAACCAAAAATTTTTTTTCTATTTCCTGTCCCATAATTTTTACAGTTTATAATATTTTTTTATGAATAATTTAATTTATCAAGCATTATTGTGAGGCGGAACGCC
>JAIRKV010000199.1 GCA_031259935.1 Prevotellaceae bacterium
TTTCTGTCGGTTTTGTTTTGACATAAAAGCAAGCAGCACCTCATTGCGAAGCGATTTAAAAATTTAAAGAATTAAAATGAAAAAAGCACGTCATTGCGAGGAATGAAATGACGAAGCAATCGAAGCGCAGCGGAGCTCAACGGAGTTAATCCAGAAGAACAAAAAACATAAATCTGGATTGCTTCGCTCGCAATGACGAACACAAAAAAAGAATAAACCTGTTCCTGTTTTGCCGACTTTTAACCTGCATGTACGTAAAACACGTAGATTATGGCGTCGTCTCCCTTGCTTACTAAAAGCCAGGAATTGGTACCTCTAATGATTTAAGGATGAAACAACAGGAAGAAAATCGTATTAAACAGGAAAAGAATCACAATAAGATAAACAAAAAAACAGCTGATTCTTTAAAAGAACCAGCCGTTTTTTGCACTAAACTAACAATTACTCTTACTTCCCTGTAAGAGGTTTTCCAATCCATGTGAAATGCTTTTCCGCGCCACTAAAAGTCGTACATATTACGATTGGAGCACCTGTATCAGATGGGCTTATGTAGCTATACTCTAACGGAATAGATAAAAGAGTTTCAATACTCTTTTTCCCGTCTTTATTATAGATGCTCAAACCAAACAGCCCATATGCATCCTTGCTTCGGCCTGCTACCTTATCAGTAACAATGAAAAAGAAACACTTGGTCTTCTTGTAATAATCATACGTAGAAATCAAGCTGAATGTTCTTGCTTCAAACAGTTTTTTTCCATCTACATATAACTCTTGCCAACCCTTGGCATTGGTCTTGAATTCGAACGCTGCAAACGGATCCTGTGCTGCAATCTCATTTGCCTTCTTTTCCGCAAATTCGTGCTTCGCGCGAGTTCGCGGATCAAAAGTATTCGGGTCAAGAGCAGTTACCTTTACCTCGGTCGTCGGTGAGGAAGTCTTGTAGAATTTCGGAGTAGAATTTTCCGTTTCCTGCAAACGAATCATTCCACCGGTGATGAGAGTCTTGTAATGGGTGCATTTATAAAGAAACGTCCCTTTACTATCACATACCCCGAATTTTCCATCCTTTGCCTCAACAGCAAAGTATTTTCCTTCGTCATCGGTCTGGAAGTTCAGATAATTCTTGGCAACAACTAATTTCCCGTCGACTTCCAGTCCTAAACCGTTTTCTGTGCCGACCATGTAGGCGTTTCCTTTTAAAGCCACGCGTACATCTTTGTTCTGTCCATACGATGATGTCACTGATAATATTATCATAGTAAACACCATCAAACTTGAAATTAAAAAATTTCTTTTCATGATAATAAATTTTTTTTTGATAAAATATAATTTTTTGATATAATAATTTGGCGTAATATCCGCACCTGCATAAGCAATTCCGCAAACTTTCGGAGCGATTCCGTAACGATGCGGAACGGCATAATAAGGATGCGGAACGATTCCGTAACGATGCGGAGTGACATAATAAGGATGCGGAACGATTCCGTAACGATGCGGAATGACATAATAAGGATGCGGAGCGATTCTGCACCCAGCCGGCAGCCACCGTAACGATGCGGAGCGACATAATAAGGATGCGGAATGATTCCGTAACGATGCGGAATGACATAATAAGGATGCGGAGAGTCTCCGTAACGATGCGGAATGGCATAATAAGGATGCGGAATTATTCCGTAACGATGCGGAATGACATAATAAGGATGCGGAGTGATTCCGTAACGATGCGGAGCGACATAATAAGGATGCGGAGCGATTCCGTAACGATGCGGAATGGCATAATAAGGATGCAGAGCGATTCCGTAACGATGCGGAACGGCATAATAAGGATTTCATAACGATACGGCATGATTAACAGGGTATTACAAGCCTTGTACGCACAAAAATCGGGTGTAAAATCGTTTTTTTGCGTTTTTTGCAATATGTTCGCAAGCCTAATATTCAAGCGGGTTTCACGCATTTCTGACTTATAATTTATATTATTAGACAAATCGCACAAAAGTAAATTATTTTTCAATAAGTTGCAAATATTAACAAAATATTTTTTTTGTTTAACACTTATATCTCATTGATATACTTGACTATCGTACACCCTATAATATAAATTATAGGACAAAAAAATTTAACACTTGCTGGGTGAATTTTCTTGTTTTTTAGTCCACGAATTACACGAATTTACACGAATTTTTTTGTTTATATTGTTCGTCATTGCGAACTGCGAAGCAGGAAGCAATCCAGATTTGTGCTTTGTGTTCTTTCTGGATTAACTTCGTTGAGCTCCGCTGCGCTTCGGTTGCTTTGTCGCTTCGCTCGCAATGACGAACACAAAGAAGAAAAAACCTGTTCCTGCTTTGCCGACTTTTAGCCTGTACGTAAAACACGGTATTTTTATTCGGCAATTTGCATTTATAAATATTTTTAATAAATGATTTCACTTCTTTTTAATGAGCGACTGAATATTCTTTAATTCCCTAAATTTATTGATATTTTTAATCGAACGAATTTATATTTCATATTTTCAAAGCCTAAAAAACCGCCTAAACCTGCAATTCTAAAAATATTTGACATTCCGTAGCCAATTTCGGAAAAATGTTTTAATTGAGGTGTGCGCAAATAACTGAAATATATGTTTTCATCCATAAGGCTGCGTTCAAAAACGAGTCGCTTCAGCAACAGGCGCGATGTCGTATAAGTGAAATTTATGTGAAAAAACCATTCGTTTGTACTGCTGTTGTAAGTTTGCACTATTGTTCTCAAATCGTCAAAAGGACTGAACATTACATCATCTTCCGCCAAATTAAAATGCGCAAATTCCGAAAAGTGCATTCGTCGTGTCGTGAGGAATTTTCCGATTTTTGCCGTATACGAAATATTATTGAGAATATCCAGTTCAACATTATGCGCAACTTCAAACGTGAACAAATCAAAATTTGAAACGCTGTTGAAAATACCGGCTATTCCTGTTTGGTAATTGATTGAAAATGTTGGAAAATCGGAACGCACAATCCTTTTCGATCTTCCTCTTCGCACGTAATATTGGCAGGGCGTGTAACTTAACCTTGTGTTGATTGTAAACGCATGACTCGAATGTATTAGCGTGGAATCATGCTCAATATATGAATTTACAGGTTCGTTGCTGCGATATTTTTTTGACCTTCTGAAAATTGAAAAATTTGTATTGTTATGCAATTGTTTCCGTTTTTGATAAGCGGCATCAACCGACAAACGCCAACCATCTGCAATATCAATGTTATTACCGATTTGCAAAAAATGTTTGCCGTAAAAATTAATGTAATTTTTCTTAAACAATAATGATGACAGACTGTTCGATGTCATATTTATTCCGTCGGTTTCATTAAAATCAACTGTTTTGTTACCGTAGTTTATATAAAATACGGCGCGCAATTCGGGATAATAATAATATCGCAGTTTTGTATCCCATAAAATCTGTTTTCGCCCGAAACTGTAAGCTACTTCTCCAATTAGCTGCAATGCAGTCTGATTTTTGAATTGTTTGCGATATTCGATTTTTTGCCTGTAATTAAAAATATCTACAGCATTAAATGTTGCATTTATGTTTATTATTCCACTATAATTAATATATTCGGTATCGCTTAATTTATAATTTTCGCCTGAAATTATTTTCATCAGCGGGGATTTCTTTTTCTCTTTTTTCGGCGGTTTAACCAAAGCCAGCGAATCGCTGCGTTTGTAACTTAAAATTTCGTAATCGAGCATTGGAACGGTTCTTATTGAATCCCAGTATTCGCTGTTTAAATTTTTATTAATACTGTCTTTTTCAACATTAAAACTTGTAATAATTTCGTATTTTCCTGTTTTTCGTCCAATATTTTCCCTGTTTTTTTCGTTTTCAAATTTTTCCATTTCGCTCTTGACTTTTGCTGCATCTTCGTTTGTAAAGTCTGTTTTTTCGATTAGCGATTTTATTTTTTGTCGTCGTTCTTCCTGTTTTTTCGACGATGCTGTCTGCGTCAGTCTGTTTTCGAGATTTTGCGAATTGGCTTTTATATTGCTGTATTTGATTGATGAAACGCTGTTTATTTTGCCTTCGTTGCCCATTATCGAAAAACTTGCCGTAATTTGATTTTTTACGGGCATCATAATATTTGGCAGCACCTCGCCGAAGATTTGTTTCAAACCATATTCTATCATTTGCTGTTTGCCCGAAAGTTCGTAACTGTGTATATCCCACGTGTTTTCAAAAACATAGACATATCCCGAAATCAGTCTGTTATCGTTACGGCGCGGACTGATAAAAATTTTATTTACGGTTTTATCATTTTCCACAAAAAAACCTTTATATGTAAAATCATAATAAGTAAATGCTTTTGGCGACAGCGGAGTAATAAACATATCGTTTTCCATATCATAAATATTGAATCGCCATGCTGCGCTTATGTCAATTTGGGCAAATTCGGGAAAATTGTCTTTTATCGCCGTTATCCGTTGATTCACCTGTCCATTTTTATAAGTTACTTCATTTACCGATTCCTGTATGTAAGCGCTTCCATCGTCGATATCGTTTTCTTTTAGCATTTTACGGTTAAGTTTTTTCATTATGCCTGAAATTTTATCAATTTTGAACGAACCGCGAATATATGTCGTGGAATTGTATTCCGATACTTGATTTTTATGATATGGAGCGCGCGCAATCACCTGTCGCATCATTGCGCGGGCGCGGTCTTCGGCATTTTGTTTGACAACGACTTCGGACAGTTCGTATATTTTAGGTTTCATCACCACTGTCAATGGTTGCTGTTGCGGAATGTTTACAGTAAATATTTCGGTTTGATATGCTAAATGTCGAAATTCGCACGTATATGTTCCCTGTGCAATTTTAAACGAAAATTTGCCTTCTTCGTTTGTCGAAAATCCTTGCGAAAGTTCGGGAATAAAGATAGAAACAAACTCAATATTCTTTCCGTATTCATCTTTTACAGCGCCTTCTAAAACCTGCGCCCGACAAATATTTCCGATGTTTAGAAAAAACAAAATCACTAAAAAATATTTTAATTGGTTTCCTTTCATGTTTTTTAATATGTAATTAAAACAGTAACAGTCAAATACAATAATTTTTATGTCTGTATTCAATAATGCATCATTGTTTATTGATGCCAAAGATAACATGAATTTTTCAAATCAGGCACAAACGGATAAAAATTGACAATTTGCAGATTCAACATGTGAATGTAATTTCAGGTTTTACAAATTTTCAAAAAAATTCTTTTGAGATAATAAAAATTAAGACCGCTGCAAAACGTTCAAATAATTTGGGTTGTTGAAAAAAATAAACATTCTGCAAGGATTCCATGATTTTAATCGGTTTTCATGCTTCATTTTTTTTATTTTAATTTACATTAAACTTCAAATAAAAAAACAAAAAGTTGCACGGATTTAAAAAATAATGTACATTTGTTATCTTATTTTGAATAACATATTAAATAATGGAGCATAATAAATATGCCGGTATTTCGCTTGCAGGCGAATTGAAAAAGTATTTTGGATTTGATTCATTCAAAGGAAATCAGGAAGAAATAATCCGCAACGTTTTAAATGGCAACGATACCTTTGTATTGATGCCTACGGGAGGCGGAAAATCTATGTGTTACCAACTTCCTGCGTTGATAATGGATGGCACATGTATAATCGTATCGCCGCTTATTGCGCTGATGAAAAATCAGGTTGATTCCATACGCGGGTTCAGCATTGATGAAGGGATTGCTCATTTTCTTAATTCATCTCTTAATCGCGCACAAATTCTAACCGTAAAACAAAATGTAATAGATGGGCGAACAAAAATGCTGTACGTAGCGCCCGAATCGCTTACAAAAGAAGAAAATATTCAATTTCTCAAACAAATAAAAATATCATTTTATGCAATCGACGAAGCACATTGCATATCGGAATGGGGACATGATTTTCGTCCCGAATACAGGCGAATACGCTCAATAGTAAACGAAATAGGAACTGCGCCAATAATTACACTTACGGCAACGGCAACGCCAAAAGTACAAAATGATATTCAAAAAAATCTGGGAATGATGAATGCCAATGTTTTCAAATCATCATTTAACCGTCCGAATTTATATTATGAAATTCGCCCTAAAATCAACGCAGTAAAGGAAATTATCAGATATATAAAAAATAATGAAGGTAAATCGGGAATAATTTACTGCCTTAGCCGCAAACGGGTTGAAGATGTTGCCGAAATATTAAAAATTAACGGAATAAAAGCATTAGCCTATCATGCGGGAATGGATTCGGCAACGCGTTCCGAAAATCAGGACAGATTTTTGATGGAAGATGTTGATGTTATCGTTGCAACTATTGCATTTGGAATGGGAATCGACAAACCGGATGTTCGCTTTGTTATTCATTTTGATATTCCAAAAAGCCTCGAAGGTTATTATCAGGAAACAGGCAGAGGCGGACGCGATATGGGCGAAGGACAATGTATAGCTTTTTACAGTTACAAAGATGTTCAGCGTCTTGAAAAATTCATGCAGGGCAAACCGATAGCCGAACAGGAAATAGGAAAACAATTACTGCTCGAAATAGTTGCATATGCCGAATCTGCCGTATGCCGCCGAAAAACGCTTCTTAATTATTTTGGAGAAGAATACGAAGAGCCTAATTGCGGAAATTGCGACAATTGCCTGCATCCCAAAGAAAAATTTGAAGGCAAAGAAGATATGCAACTCGTGCTTGAACTGATATTAAAAGTAAACGAAAAATTCAAAGCCGAGCATATTATAAATATCATTTGCGGCGAAAGAGATTCAATGACAAAATCGTATAAACACGAAGAACTCGAAGAATTTGGAATAGGTAAAGACCAAAGTCCGCATTACTGGAATGCAATTATCAGGCAAGGACTGATTCTTCATTTCATCGACAAGGGAATAGAAAATTACGGTTTGCTTCGTGTTGACGAAAAAGGACATGAATTTTTGAAAAAACCTTATTCGCTTATGCTTATGCGCGACCACGAATATACCGAAAGCGATGACGATGATTTGTTAAGCACAAGAAATGGCAGTGGCGGCGCCGCCGACGAAGAATTGTTTGCCATGCTTAAAGATTTAAGAAAATCAATTTCCAAAAAATTAAATCTTCCGCCCTTTGTTCTATTCCACGACACATCGCTCGAAGATATGGCAACTCAATATCCCATTACCATCGACGAACTCAAAAACTGTCAGGGCGTAGGCGAAGGCAAAGCAAAAAAATACGGAAACGAATTTGTTGAACTGATAGGAAGATACGTAGAAGAAAACGAAATAGAACGCCCTCTTGATATGGTTGTCAAGTCTATGGGATATAAATCGGGAGCAAAAGTTTTTGTAATACAAAGTATCGACCATAAATTGCCGCTTGATGAAATTGCACATGCAAAAAATATTGAAATGGACGAATTGCTTACCGAAATAGAAGCCATTGTCAATTCAGGAACAAAACTTAATATCGATTATTATATTGATTATATGATTGACGACGACAAGCGCGATGACATCTATAATTACTTCCGCAACGAAGCCACATCCGATTCGCTTGAAGATGCAATGAACGAACTTGACGGCGATTATACCGAAGAAGAAATACGCTTGATGAGAATTAAATTTCTGTCGGAATTTAATTAGTTACTCCTTAATAAGCAGTGAAACTGTTTATTAGAAATGAACAGGTTTTTTATTTTGTTTGTCATTGCGAGGAGCGAAGCGACGAAGCAATCCAGAAAAATAAACAGAGAAACAATGGCAAATAATCTTCTGGATTGCTTCGCAGTTCGCAATGACGAACACAAAGAAGAAAAAACCTGTTCCTGCTTTGCCGGATTTTATCTTATATGTACGTAAAACACGGTATCTTTATTCTACAATTTGCATTGATAACTTATTTATAATAAATGATTTCACCACTTATTAAGGAACTATTAAATAAACAAATTGTCAATTAAGCGAAAAATATTTTGATACTTATGAAATTTCTATAAAACCAATCAATTTTTTGGTTACTGATTATCTGCATATTGCGTTTTGCATAGAAAAAATAATGACATTAATTGTTAAAAAAAATTAAATTTTCTTGCACAGATTGAAATAAATCAGTTACTTTGTAACTGAAATACACGTTATGATTTTAAACGAATATTATAAGATAAAAAATATATTATGAAAAAATTTTTCTCTTATGCATTGATAATTACAATACTTGCAAGCACAGGCTACTCAAAAAACGAAAAAGACAATTCTGTAGTTACTGTTCCCGACCCTGCATTTAAGGCATGGTTGCCTGGTTATTATGA
>JAIRKV010000061.1 GCA_031259935.1 Prevotellaceae bacterium
AGCGGAACAACAAAAAATATTTGCGAAGAATATAACAAAAGTAAAAACGTAAACGAATTTCAAGGTTATGATAAATATCCCGTATGGTCGCCCGATGACAACAAAATTGCTTTTCGCAGTATGCGCCGTCCGGGCAACGAAAGCGACAAGGAAAGGCTGTTTGTGTGGAACAGCGAAGACAATTCGATGACATACCTTACGCCATCATTCGATTACAACGCAACAAACATTGTCTGGGATGGAAACGACCTGATTTATTTTATAGCGCCTGTCGAAGCAACGTATCAGATATGCCGCGTGAACCGTAACACTAAACAGGTCGAAATACTTACATCAGGCGACCACGATATAAATCATTTTACCAAAAAAGATGATATAATCATTGCCGAAATAACAAAACAGACAATGGCAACCGAAATTTTCAAAATAAATATCAACGATAATGCAAATATTTCGCAAATCAGTTTTATAAACAAAAATATTTACGACAACATACAAATGGGCGAAGTTCAAAAGCGCATGGTAAAAACTTCCGATGGCAAGCAAATGCTGACCTGGGTTGTGTTTCCGCCGAATTTTGATGCAACAAAAAAATATCCTACACTGCTCTACTGCGAAGGAGGCCCGCAAAGCGTTATCAGCCAGTTTTGGAGTTATCGCTGGAATTTTCAGTTGATGGCAGCACATGGTTACATTATTGTTGCGCCCAATCGAAGAGGCACGCAGTCGTTCGGACAGGAATGGCTGGATCAGATTTCGGGCGACTACAGCGGACAGAATATCCGCGACTATCTGAGCGCCATTGACGACGTTGCCAAAGAACCGTGGTGCGACAATACGCGTCTGGGCTGCGTTGGCGCAAGCTACGGCGGATATTCGGTTTTCTTCCTTGCCTGCAATCATAACAAACGCTTCAAGGCTTTCATTGCACATTGCGGAATATTCAACTTTGAAAGCATGTACGGACATACCGAAGAATTGTGGTTTACAAACAACGACTACGGCGGACCGTACTGGAGCGAAAATCCAGTTGCAAAACGCTCGTATGCAAATTCGCCTCACAAATTTGTTAAAAAATGGGATGCTCCAATATTGATAATTACAGGATTAAACGATTTTCGCATTCCATATACTCAAAGTCTGGAAGCCTTTACGGCAGCGCGGCTTTGCGGCGTTGATGCACGTTTGATGGTTTTCGAAAATGAAGCCCATCAGGTTTTCAAACCTCAAAACAATCTGGTTTGGAATCGCGAATTTTTCGGCTGGCTTGATAAATATCTGAAATAATCGTTTCAACACAAACCAAACCAACACAGGAGTTGAAAATCACAGTTCAAAATTGCAACGCTGATTTTCTGCTCCTGTTTTTTTGCGGATATAATAATTCAACCTGCTTTTTTGTTTTATAATGACACATAAAGCAAACCGGAAACAAATGAAAAATAAGGTAATAAGGTTGAAGATGTGTGTGTTATCTTTTGTTCTACTCAGGTTGTTGTGTTTTTGGAATAAGGTAGAAATAAGTTTTTGTGCTTTGCTATTTCATTCTTCGCAATGACGTGCTTATTTAAATCTTTAAATTTTTAAATCGCTTCGCAATGACGTGGTGCTTGCTTTTATGTCAAAACAAAACTAACAGAAATAATATCTTATCATTATTGTTTTTTATTCGTAAGGAACGACTGTATGCAAAAATAATCAATGAGCGGATAATGACAATATTGTCTGCTTTCTTATTTTTTTATCGGACAACAGTGATAAAAAATCATAATTACACCCGAAAATTGGTATATTAATTATTAATTTGTTTCTTTGTGAAAAATATTATAATTGACATGAAAAAAATAATATTAACAATAAGTTTATTTGTTTGTACAACAAGTATTTTTGCACAGTTTAGTTTGAAATCGGGCGATTTGCTGTTTCAGACAGGAAAAAGCACAACATTGAGCGATGCCATTGCTCAGGTAACATCAGGAGCCGACAGCGTTAATTATACTCATGTAGGCATTGTTTCGGTAGAAAATGACGAAATTTATGTAATCGAAGCCACAGCGCCCAAAGTGCGCAAAGTAATTCTCGATACTTTTCTGAACAGTTCGCGCAAAATCGATGGTAAACCCATAGTCGCTGTCGGAAGATTACAAAGCAAATATTTTGATATTATTCCGCAAGCCATAAAAAATGCGGAATCTTATTTAGGCAAACCTTACGATTACGTTTATTCGCCCGATAATGACGAATATTATTGCAGCGAACTGGTGTATCTTGCTTTCAAAAACAAAAAAGGCAAACCTGTATTCAAAGCAAAAAAAATGACTTTTTGCGACGACAACGGAAATATGACAGCGGCATGGATTCAACATTTTGCAAAATACAAAGCGCCTGTTCCCGAAGGGCGTAAAGGAACAAATCCGGGCGACATGTCGAAATCAAAGGAAATAACAATTCTTTACAGATATTTTGATTAAAAAAAGACGGCATTTTAACCGTCTTTTTTTACACAAACTGTTTACTGTTCCGTTTTTAACGGCGGACTTTTTTTGTCAAACCGCTGTTTGTCGTGAGTGAAATCCAACGATTTTTTGATAAAATGACGGTGCGAACTGTCGGAATCTGCAAACCGTTTTTCTTTCATCCTTTTGGCATCGCCTGTTTTTATTATGGCTTTTGCCTGTTTTGCCGTCAAAAACTTGCGAAATTCGCCGTAATATTTTTCGCGAATATCAACCGTTTTACGGGTTCGCTCGAAACTGTTCCGCACATTTTTATCAATATCCGAATCACTCGTAATGTTATCATCACTGAGTTTTTTGAAATCAACATTTTCGCTTAACTCTTTCAGATAATTCTTATAAACAGGTGTAAATTTTGCAGCAGCAGCATCGTCAAGCATAAGTTTGTCAGCCACTGTTTTGCATTTTTTCTCAATAATTTCCTCCTTATCAGGCTTTTCGCCATGTTTTCTGTTTTTTTCAACTTTTTGCTGTGCCGCAGCCGAAAAACATAAGGCAGTACTCAATACAAAAATTAATAATTTTTTCATAACACAATCTACTTTAATGTTAATAATTTAATTCGTTTACATTATATTTGATAAGGTAAAATCAAAAAGGTTTAAAATCGGAACAGAATTAGCGATTACCTGATATACTGTTATAAAATGAAGTATAAATCTTAAAATTCAGTTCGAAATGTTTCCTGTCGGTTCCCGACCAACCGTAAAAATGATGTAATAAAAAACAGCATAAAATTGTCGGTTGATATTTTTTTTATAATTTAGCATTTTAAAACACTTATTAATATGGAAAATAACGAAGAAAAAATTATCGGACTGCCCGATAACGCATTTACGGAACTCAAACAGGATGAAGAATATAAACCTGTTATGCCGTCAAACAAAAGATTTCCCGAAGCAAACACGTGGTCTGTGTTATGGGGACTTTTAATGGTTGCTCTGTTTTCAGCTGCAGCAGCCTATCTTGGATTGAAAGTAGGACAGGTTTTTGAGGCTGCAATTCCCATTGCTATCATTGCCGTAGGACTTTCTACGGTAGCAAAACGCAAAAACGCTCTTGGCGAAAACGTAATTATACAATCGATAGGTTCAAGTTCGGGAGTTATTGTTGCGGGCGCAATTTTCACGCTGCCTGCCATATATATACTTCAGGCAAAATATCCTGAAATGTCGGTTTCATTTGTACAAATATTAATGAGTTCGATGCTGGGCGGGATTCTGGGAATATTGTTTTTGATACCTTTTCGCAAATATTTTGTTAAGGAGATGCACGGTAAATATCCTTTTCCCGAAGCCACCGCAACAACGCAGGTGCTTGTGTCGGGCGAAAAAGGCGGCTCGCAGGCAAAATTGCTTGTAATAGCAGGAATTGTCGGCGGTCTTTACGATTTTGTTATTGCAACATTCGGAATATGGACAGAAACATTCAAAAGCACCGTTTGCGCATTGGGACAGACAGTTGCAGATAAAACAAAACTGTTTTTCGGAATAAACACAGGCGCAGCAGTTCTCGGACTCGGATATATTGTAGGATTAAAATATGCCGCAATTATATGCTTCGGTTCGTTTCTGGCATGGTTTGTAATTATTCCGCTTTTACCGCTGCTTGGCGATGCAACTTTGCAAATGTTAAATCCGGCAATCGGCGATGCCGTAAAAAATATGTCGCCCGAAACAATATTCGTATCTTATGCTCGCCATATCGGTATAGGCGGAATTGCAACGGCAGGAATTATCGGCATAATAAAATCGTGGAAAATAATAAAAGGTGCAATAGGTTTGGTTTCAAATGAAATGAAAAACAAATCGAAAAATACAAATAAGGAAATTACGCGCACACAGCGCGATTTGCCAATGAAAATTGTTGCTTTCGGTTTGATATTTACTTTGCTTGTTGTTTTTGCATTCTTCTTCTTTGGAGTTATGGATTTCAATTTGATTCATGCAGTTATAGGCGTTCTGGTTGTCGGAATTATAGCATTCCTTTTTACAACCGTTGCTGCAAACGCAATAGCAATAGTAGGGTCAAATCCCGTTTCGGGAATGACGCTAATGACGCTGATACTTTCGTCTGTAATTATGGTAGCCGCAGGATTAAAAGGCTCAACAGGAATAGTGGCTTCGCTGATAATGGGCGGAGTTGTCTGTACGGCATTATCGATGGCAGGCGGCTTTATTACCGATTTGAAAATAGGATACTGGCTGGGTTCAACTCCGGCGACACAGCAAAAATGGAAATTTTTGGGAACTTTGGTTGCTGCGGTAACTGTTGGCGGAGTTATGATAATTCTTAACGACACTTACGGATTTACAGGCAAAGATGCTTTGGCAGCGCCTCAGGCAAATGCAATGGCAGCCGTTATCGATCCGCTGATGTCGGGGACAGGCGCTCCGTGGATACTTTACGGCATTGGCGCTGTGATTGCAATAATTCTTAATTTTTGCAGAATTCCCGCTTTGGCATTCGCTCTCGGAATGTTTATACCGTTAACACTGAATGTTCCGCTTTTGGTTGGCGGAGCAATAAGCTGGTTTGTTACTACGCGCAGCAAAAAACCTGAAATAAATAAACAGCGCGGCGAAAAAGGAACATTGCTTGCATCAGGATTTATTGCCGGCGGCGCATTAATGGGCGTTGTGAGCGCCGCATTACGTTTCGGCAATATTGATTT
>JAIRKV010000063.1 GCA_031259935.1 Prevotellaceae bacterium
GCCGAAAACGTATGGCGATATATCAGAACAAATGGAGGTTTTAAGAACAAGACTTTCAACACAATAGAAGAAGTTGAAAAATGTTTGTGCCATGCTGTTAACAATTTATTATCAGACAAAAAAACAGTAAAATCAAGTACCGGATTTAAATGGATTATGAATGCAATTAAGGTGTTATGATAGCGGTTGAGTATGAGCAAAAGACGCTGGGTTGTCGAACGCACTTTTGGAGGCATGAAACGCTGGTTCAGAACAGGGCGAGCGCGGTACAAAGGTTTGGAAAAACTCACGCCCAACATTTACTTGAAGCCATAGCGTACAATTTATATCGTGCGCCGGGCATTATTGTGGCAAATGCAAAAAAATAAGAAAATAATATCAAAAAAAAGCACTTTTTGAGCAAAAAATCGCCAAAAAATCTAAAAACCCGCCTGAAAACATGTTTCAAAAATTAACTTTGACAAAAAAACTCAAAAGTTTTTTCGATAAATCAAGTTTATTGAGGTTTTGCAAAGGTCTCATTATTTGGTTTATTTTCATTTTTATTTTTATTGATGCAAATTTAATCATTCCGTTTTTTTCTGCAAACATAGGATGACGTGCTTTCTTTTTTATTATTCATTTTTTAATTCCGTAGGAATTGCATATCGGTAGAAACTATATCTCTTTATGCAGCACGTGCGGGTTACCGCAAATGACTTGAAAAACCGCCGCTGCTCCGCACGTAATCTTTGGTTGCGGCAAATTTCTATAAATATTTGTCCCTAACGGGATATTTTTTTGTTTTTATTCATTTATTTTGCTGGATTAACTTCGTTGAGCTCCGCTGCGCTTCGGTTGCTTCGTCGCTGCGTTCCTCGCAATGACGTTTTGTTCTTTAAATTTTTAAATCTTTAAATTTTTAAACGTCATTTGTATTTATAACAAATGATTTCAGTGCTTGTTAAAGAGCGACTGAATATCAAACTTATCATGAAAACTGATTTGTCAGTAAAGGCTTAACAGTCTGATTGAATGGTGTGAATGTAAAATCATTTTAATAACATGTTTTAATATTGTATATGATTTAATTTCAAATTTTCACATCAAAATTATTTCTTAATCACAATTTATTTATACCTTCGCACAATAAAATCATAATAATAATGGAGACATCAGTACTTGTAATATATACAGGCGGCACAATAGGAATGAAGCAAAATGCGAAAACAGAAACGCTGGTTCCGTTTGATTTCAGCGAAATAGAAAAGGAAGTTCCCGAATTAAAACAGTTCAAATATAAATTAGATACGCATTCATTCAAAAATCCCATAGATTCTTCAAATATCGATCCTTCATTCTGGTCAAATATTGCAACAATTATAAAAAACAATTATGATTTGTATAATGGATTTGTGATTCTTCACGGAACGGATACTATGTCGTATTCGGCATCAGCGCTAAGTTTTATGCTGGAAAATTTGAGCAAACCGGTGATTTTCACAGGTTCTCAATTACCAATAAATTTAGTCCGTACAGATGGAAAAGAAAATATTTTGTCGGCAATAGAAATAGCCGCATCGCAGCAGGACGGAAGACCTGCAGTTCCTGAAGTCTGTATATTTTTTGGAAATACGTTGTTTCGTGGAAACAGGACGACAAAACAGAGTGCAGAAGATTTTAGTGCATTTTGTTCACATAATTATCCGGCGCTGGCAAAATTGGGCGTGAAAATCAAGTATAATTCGTCGGCAATTGCAAAGCCAAAATCGAATGAAGTGTTAAAAATTTACACGGAAATGGATACTTCGGTTACAGGATTAAAAATTTTTCCGGGAATAAATTGTGATTTTATTGATAAAATATTGAATATAAAAGGATTAAAAGGCATCGTAATTGAAACTTTTGGTTCGGGAAATGCTCCTACATCCGAAAAATTTTTGTCAAAATTTAAAGCTGCAATTGACAGCGGTTTAATAGTACTCAATATTACTCAGTGTCAAGTGGGAAGCGTAGAAATGGACCTTTATGAAACAGGAACTTTATTCAAAAAAACAGGAGTGATTTGTGGAAAAGATATGACATTTGAAGCAGCAATAACGAAGTTGTCGTTCTTATTGGCTAATAATAAGACAGTTACAGAAATAAAAGAAAAATTGCAAGAATCATTACGAGGAGAAATTTCTTAATATTTTGTTGTAATAAAAAATTTTTTTGTAATTTGGCGACCTCAAACTGAACATATAGATGATGAAAAGTAAAATTTTAAAATACATATTTGAATTAATAAAAAACAAAAAATTAAAAATTAAATTTAAAGAGCCATGAAAAAACTATTTATGTTTTTAGCAGCAGCAGGAACATCCGTTGTTGCAAATTTAGCAATTGCACAAGATGCAGTAGAACCAGCAGTTCCTTTGCATCAAACACTTAAGAAAAACTTTATTGATGGGGGACCATTGTTTATGACCCCGATTATTTTGTGTCTTATTTTAGGGTTAGCATTTATAATCGAAAGGATTATTTATTTGAATTTAGCAGACAAAAACACAAAAGACCTTGTGTTTGATGTTGAAGCAGCGCTGGAACGCGGCGGTGTTGAAGCAGCAAAAAATCTTTGCCGCAACACACGCGGACCTGTTGCAAGTATTTTTTATCAAGGTCTCGATCGCGCAGGCGAAGGTGTTGAAATGGTAGAAAAAGCTGTTGTAAACTACGGCGGAGTACAAATGGGTAAACTGGAAAGCAATCTGTCGTGGATAGCCTTGTTTATTGCCATTTCGCCTTCATTAGGATTTTTGGGAACAGTTATCGGTATGGTACAGGCTTTCAACGCAATCGAACAGGCAGGTCAAATTTCACCGACAGTTGTTGCCGGCGGTATGAAAGTTGCTCTTATTACAACTGTTGCCGGTCTTATTGTAGCTATTCTTCTTCAACTTTTCTACAACTACATTCTCGCAAAAATTGACAGCATTGTTAATAAAATGGAAGATGCATCAATTACGCTTGTGGATTTAGTTATAAAAAATAAAAACAAATAATAATCATGTCAAGGAAAACATTAAATATAATAACAATAATCCTGTTTGTTGTTTCTATTATTATAGGAATTTTCACATTTGTTAATGCCTCTGCAATAAAAGACGGAGAATCAGGATTATTAAATCCACTGTTTTACTGGACACTTGTATTGCTTATTATAACAGTGGTTTTAGCATTGCTGTTGCCGCTTCCTGCAATACTTCGCAATCCTAAATTGCTGAGGCGGACACTGTTTATTATTGCAGGAATTGTTGTTGCTGTTGGCGTCGTTTATCTCTTATCGAAAGGCGCTCCCGACAAAGAAGAAATAATGAAGACCTTAACACCGATACAGCAAGACGAATATACATCAAGTTCGCTTGTTGCAAATATGAACATAATTGCAGTTGAAATCGCATTATTACTGGCAATTGTTGCAGTTTTATGGTCTGCAATTAAAGGAATTGTTAAAAAATAAATTTTGTAAAAAAACCAATTATGGCAAGAAAAAAGAAAGAAATGCCCGAACTAAACGGCGCCGGTATGTCCGACATATCGTTTCTTTTGCTTTGCTTCTTTTTGATGACGTCAAGTATGGATCAAAGTATGGGAATACATCGCGTTTTGCCTCCCATACCGCCGGAAGACCAAAAAATAGAAAATCAAATTAAAGGTCATAATGTATTACAGGTTCTTGTTGATGGACAGGACAGGCTTTCTGTAAATGCAAAAGTAATGGATTTAAGAGATTTGAAAGATGCGGCTAAAGAATTTATTCTGAATCCGACAAACGACCCATCAAAATCAAGTAAAAAAGATGAAGATATACCGGGCATAGGAATATATCCGGTATCAGAAGCAGTTATTTCATTGCAAAACGTACGCAGTACAAGTTATGAAGCATATCTGAAAGTACAGAACGAACTTACCAAAGCGTATAACGAATTGCGCGATGAAGTGGCTCGTGAAAAATTCGGCAGAAAATTTGCAGACCTGGACAATGCGCAACGTGATGCAATTACCAAAATTTACAGGCAAAGAATATCGGAATCACCGCCGAAAGATACTCGTAAAAAGAAATAGGAGGAATTACAATGGCAAAATTTACAGGAAAAAAAGGTAAAAAACTTGCAGGATTCAGTACTGCATCAATGGGCGACATTGTGTTTATCCTGCTGTTCTTTTTTATGGTAACAACAACAATGCGCGAAAGCGAAGTAAAAGTAAGAACAGACGTACCAAAGGCTTCGGAAGTTGCAAAATTAGACCGTAAAGACCTTACGGTTTATATTAATATAGGACCTCCTATTGCATCCGAACAGGCAAGATATGGTACGGATACCCGCATTCAGTTGAACGATTCTTTTAAAACCGTTGACGATATTCGTAATTTTATAGCAGCTTTCCGCGAAGGAATGGATGAAAAAGACCGTCCGTACATGACAACAGCCCTTAAAATAGATAAAGAAACAAAAATGGGCGTTGTGTCGGATGTTAAAGAAGAACTGAGACGCTGTCAAGCATTGAAGATTATGTACAATGCTCTTAAAGCAGAATAAAATTAAGTTATAACAATAAAAGAGGTGTGTAAACGCCTCTTTTTATTTTTAGTTGAAAAATAATAATGAAAAAACTATCAATCACCATTTTATGCATCGTGATGATTTTCGGTGCATGCTTTGCGCAAAACAATAAAAAAGCCAAATATATTTTTCTTTTCGTAGGCGATGGAATGGGAATATCCCACGTAGCATTAACAGAAGCATATCTGGCAGACAGGGCAGGAAAAACAGGAAGCGAATATCTGTCGTTTTCAAAATTTCCCTATACAGGATTTGTAACAACTTATTCTGCAAGCAGTTTTACAACATGCTCATCAGCATCGGGAACAGCATTCTCAACAGGATACAAAACAATAAATCACATGCTGTCTATCGCACCCGATTCTGTTACAAAACTTAAAAGCGTATCATATAAACTCAAAGAAAAAGGATTTAAAATAGGAATAAGTTCAAACGTTGGCGTAAATCATGCAACGCCGGCTGTTTTTTATGCAAACAATATCAGTCGCACAGCTTATTACGAAATAGGACTTCAACTTTGGCAAAGCGGATTTGATTTTTTTGGCGGCGGCAGTTTTATACAGGATAAAGGAAAAAATAAAAACCTGCAATCGCTTGAAGATATCACAAAAAATAACGGATATGCAATTACGCGCGGAATAAAAGAAATAAACGAAATTTCTGCAAAAACAGAAAAAGTTGTTGCTTTTTTCAACGCAAATAACGAAGTACAAAATTTACCGTATGCAATCAACCGAAAAAAAGGCGAAGCCAAACTTTCGGATATTGTAGAAGCCGAAATAAAATTTCTTAAAGCAAGAGAAGATAAAGGATTTTTTATTATGGCTGAAGGCGGAATTATCGACTGGTGCGCTCACGACAATGATGCCGCCGGAACGGTAAAAGAAGTTATCGACTTGTCGGAAGCAGTGCAGGTTGCTGTAGATTTTTACAGCAAATATCCGGATGAAACACTTATAATTGTTACGGCAGACCACGAAACAGGAGGAATTACGCTGGCGCGAACAGGAGGCGGAAAGCAAGGTTTTGCAAGTCTGGATGGACAAAAAGGTTCTGTAGGCGTTTTGGATAAAGAAAAAGGCAGAGCAATTTGCGATTCGATAAACAATGCAGCAGGCGTTGGTTTCAGCACAAAAGGACATACGGGAATTGTTGTACCTGTATATGCAATAGGCGCAGGCGCCGAATTATTTACAGGCAAATTTGATAATACCGATATTCCCCGCAAAATAATGAAAGCGGCAGGCTTTGAATTTTAAATAGTCATTCTTTAATAAGCCAATTTTATGCAGCGTGATAATAAAGTTTTTGCGAAAAAAATAAGCGAAAAATAATTTGAAAAATTTTTTCTTTTAACATTTCTATCATTTTTTCAAGTTCCATGCAGTTGCTGACATTAATGCGTTGATTTGTACGCCATTAACTCCATGCAAGTAATTTTGTGCCATTCTGAAATCCGTTTTCAAGTGTCCGATTATTGGTTCTATGCCTGCGCGCGCTCTGAATTTTTTGCGTTTTTGTCG
>JAIRKV010000094.1 GCA_031259935.1 Prevotellaceae bacterium
AATATTTATTTATAAGAACTGAAATATATATTTTTACAGTAAAAATTTTTTTTTGTGATTAAAAAAATGATATTAAACTTGCACAACTTTTATAACAATTACTATGGCAACGACAAATAAAAAACAAACAAAAACAAAAGTAAACAAAGAAATTAAAAAAACTACGAAAAAAAAATCTGTAAAAAATACAGCAGTATCTAAAAAAACAACTGAAAAAGCAGATAAAAAAGTAGTTGAAAACGTTGAAAAAAAATCTAATGTTACTGAAACTAAATCTGTAACAGAAAATAAGGCTCCTGTAAAACGCAGAATTGTTGTTAATTATAATCAACTTGAGCCGGAACTTATTGAAGTGCTAAACGAAAAATATCCGTCAGGCTGGCGCGATTATATTTTGAAAGTAGAAAAAGGAAACGGTGAATTTTTTCATGCGATAATGCTTGATACTGAAGACGTCAGTTATCTTATAAAAGTATCGGTTAAAGTTGACAGCGATATGAGGGATGATATTGAAAAAGATCTGTTTGGTTTGGGACATGATGATGATTTTATGGTTAATGATGAAACGGATGAAGAATACGACGAAAAGGATGATAGTTTATCTTAATATTATAATATGCTGAAATACAGATAGAAATAATACAATTATTATAAGATATTATCTTCTCTCCCACTCGATTGCACATCAAGTTAATATGAGGTATTATATTGTAAATAAATGAAATAGCAATTTTTAAGTTATAAATTCATGAAAATAAAATTTATTTATACAAGCATTATACTGCTTGTCATCGCAAACATTTTGACGTCTTGCTGTGATAACGGTAAAACATCAAAATCTTCCGCTGAAATTGTATTGGAAAATATTGCAAATCGCAAGAGCGTAAGAAGTTACATTGAAGGTAAACAGATAGAATCTGAAAAAATTGAAAAATTACTGCGCGCGGGAATGGCTGCTCCAACAGGCAAAAATACCCAACCATGGGAATTTATTGTAATAAGCGAAAGGGCAATATTAGACTCGCTGGCGACAAGTCTGCCGTATGCAAAAATGTTACAGCAGGCAACACTCGCAATAATTGTTTGCGCCGATACTTCAAAATCCGAATATTGGTACGTAGATTGCGCTGCTGCTACCGAAAATATTTTACTTGCAGCCGAAGCAATGGAACTTGGCGCTGTTTGGACTGCAAGTTATCCTTACGAAAATAGAATGAGTGCGGTAAAAAAAATAACGCAGCATCCCGACAATATTCAGTCTTTATGCGTTATTCCGATAGGCTATCCGAGTATGAAAGAATCGCCTAAAGATAAATGGAAACCTGAAAAAGTTCACAAAGAAAAATGGTGAAATTATAAAATTTCTTCGTCAAAAATCTTTTTGCAGATATTTCGCAATGTTTCCTTATCGTTGATTGCCGAACGAACTTCGGCAAGTCCTTTTTCGTTTTTTTCGCTGTGTAAATACAGTTTTAAATAACCTTTTTCACCGTATTTGTTTACAATATGCCGATATGCTCTTTCAAACTGAAATTCAAAATTCTCGTACGGACTGTTTTTCAAACCAAACTGTACGGTACGGCACAAAATTGCAGTTAATGAAATATCACGGTCGGCTTCGGCAACAATTTTTCCATAAATACTGCGGGGTTCATATTTGTTTGATGCTCTGTGATCTTCTACGGCTTGCCGCATAATTTCCATTTGTTGCTGCGAAAACCATTTTTTAAGATTCACGTCGGAGATTAAAATTTTTCCGGAAACAATATGATGCAAATCTCTGTTTTGTTCAATGCCAATATCGTGATAAGCAGCAATCACATAAACCATATTTATGTTCACATCAAACTGTCGGGCAAGAACTAAACTTTCGTCAATCACTTTCTGAATATGATGAATGTCATGCCCTCTGTCCAAAGCGCTGTAACGTGGTAAAATATTAAATTCAACGTATTTTTTTAAATCCGAAAGTATGTTCATTTGTTTTTCATGTCTGTAATTCGGATGCAAATTTATTGAATTTTCGAAAATTCCGGTAAATTTTCTTCCATACATTTTGGATTTTTTAATATCTTTGCCTTTCAAATTATTTTTTTGAAATAAATTGATATGATTGGAACATTGATAAATACATTGTCGATTGTAGTCGGAAGCAGCGCAGGTTTGATATTTAAGAAAAGAATGACAGACAAGTATCAAACTGTTTTTTTTCAGACAACAGGTTTATTTACATTATTATTAGGCGTAAAAATGTCAATCGGCATGTCGATGCCATTGTTTGTTATTGTTAGCCTTGTGCTTGGCGGATTTTTGGGAACAAAATTAAAACTCGACTCCCGTATCGAACAGTTTGGCGATTATTGTAAAACAAAAACAAAATTAATAAACGAACATTTCACGCAAGGTTTAGTAACAGGATTTTTGCTTTTTTGCATGGGTTCGATGACAATTGTAGGCGCAATTGAAGAAGGTTTAGGCAAAACATCCGATTTATTGCTTACGAAATCGGTTATGGATTTTTTTTCGTCGATGATATTAGCGGCAGGACTTGGTGTCGGAGTACTTTTTTCATCAATTTTATTATTGATTTTTCAAGGAGGAATAACAATTTTGGTTTATCTGACAGGTAAAGATATACCGATCGAAATTATTACCGAACTTTCGGCAGTTGGCGGCATAACGTTAATAGGATTAGGTCTTAATTTGCTTAAAATAAGCGATATAAAGATAATAAACATACTGCCTGCACTGATATTGATTTGCGTTTTTATTTGGTTTAAAATACAATTTTTCTGAAAAATAAAAGCGTACAAACTGTTTGAATTTCATTAAAAATTTATTTTAATAGAATTCAATCGTAAAATTCAATTATTGAATACTTGCATCTCCCCTACTCTTTTGAACATCAGTATAATAAAAGTGAGATAAATCATTGTACTAATAGACTGTTCGGTTTTTTTCTCTGCGAAGTCATACTTTTTACGAAGTCCATCTTCGTAAGTTTTGTTTGCCTTGCTGATTTCTGCGTCTGCTTCTTTTCGCCATTCGGTAATAAATGCATCAACG
>JAIRKV010000110.1 GCA_031259935.1 Prevotellaceae bacterium
GAAAGTGTAAAACTTGGAATCACAGGCGCAATAAAACATCCGCAGGTTGATTATTCTAAAGTCAGATATATAAATCAGGCTTATACAAACGCACCAGCGCAATTAATCAATTACGTTTCGTGCCACGACGATTTGTGCCTTATGGACAAACTGAAAGAAACCGACAGAAATAATCAGGGTCAACGCATTTAATTTTATAACAACCTTATTATAAGTATTTTACAATCGGAAATTTTAGAAAAATCTCATTTTGTAACACCTTGATTATAAGTATTATATGTTATTTTAATGCGTTGACCCTACAGAAATAATGTCGTATTATTGCTGATTTTTTTTATTTTTAAGGAGCGACGAATTAATGCTAAATGGACGATTTGGAATAAATTTTTAATGAAACTTAAACAGTTTATAAAAAGATTTTGATGTAATATGACAAATAATTTGGTTAGTGATAAACAGTTACAAAAACACAGTAATTGCGAAAAAATTCTTTTTTTTGAGCCCTTCATCGGATTTGAACCGACGACCTGCTCATTACGAATGAGCTGCTCTACCACTGAGCTAAAAGGGCATTTATCGGCAGCAAAGGTAATATTTTTTTCAAAATTATAAACTATTTTATTTGTTTTAAAAAGTTATCTGCAAGTTCATCAAAAACTTTTGTTTGAATATCATTCATGAAAATAGCAGGAATTCCATCATCGCCGCTTTGTCTAATAGCCTGAACTATTGGAATTTCCGCCAAAAAGGGAATTTGCATTTCTGCTGCAAGATTTTTTCCTCCGTTTGTTCCAAAAATATAATAGCGATTTGCGGGTAATTCTTTCGGCGTAAACCAAGCCATATTTTCTATCAGTCCCAATATGGGAACGTTGATTTTTCCCTGTTTGAACATGTTTATTCCTCTTATTGCATCGGCAAGAGCAACAGGTTGCGGAGTGGTAACAATAACGATTCCGTCAAGTTTCATTTCCTGTGTCATTGTAATATGAATATCTCCTGTGCCGGGCGGAAAATCAATAAATAAAAAGTCGAGTTCATCCCAATATGTTCCTCCGGCAAGTTGTCGCAATGCATTTGTTGCCATTGGCGCGCGCCAGATTAGAGCATCATTTTGGTTTATAAAAAAACTTATAGAAATTAATTTCACATTGTAACTTTCAACAGGTTCGATTAATTCAAAATCATCAACTTTTATCATCATTGGCTGTTTGTCCTTAACGCCAAACATTTGAGGAATCGACGGACCATAAATGTCAGCATCTGCCAAACCGACTTTAAATCCTCTGTTTGCAAGTGTTGCCGCCAAATTTACCGATATTGTCGATTTTCCAACTCCGCCTTTTCCCGACATGATTGCAACAGTGTGTTTCACGTTTTTTAAAGCATAATCCATTTGCGATTGTGTTTGTTTTACCGAATTTTGCTGCTGTTTATGTCGGTCGATTATTTTAATTTTTACAGATGTAAAATTTTCGGACAGTAGCCGTTCGCATTTTTTTTTGATTGATGTTGCAAACGGATCTTGTTGTCTTTTAGACAGAAAGGAAAAAGATATTTCATTATCCGAAATAATAATATTATCAATCATTCCAAGTTCTACTATGTTTTTTTCAAATTCGGGGTGCTCGATTTTTGCAAGCAGCGATAAAATATTTTCTTTGTTCAAATTCATTTTTTGAGTAATATAAAATCGGCAAGCGCTATAGCCGTAATTGCTTCAACAATAACAGGAATACGTAAAGCAATACATGCATCATGTCTGCCGTGGATTTTCAAGTCTGATATTTTTTTGTTTTTAAAGTCTAAAGTTTTCTGATTTTTTGGAATACTCGAAGTTGGTTTTACGACTATGCGAAACGTTAAATCGTTACCGTTTGCAATTCCGCCGACAACGCCGCCGCTGTTGTTTGTGGCTGTTTTTCCGCTTTCATCCGTTAGAATATCATTATGTTCGCTGCCTCGCATTTTTGCCGCCGCAAATCCTGCGCCAAATTCTATTCCTTTAACAGCAGGAATCGAAAACGCAAGATGTGCGATTTGCGACTCAATCGAGTCAAAAAAAGGTTCGCCCAAACCGATTGGAATATTTTTTGCAACACATTCAATAATTCCGCCTGCGGAATCGCCATCGTTAATTGCTGCTTCGATAATTGTGTTTATATCGGTTTCGCCGCCTGCTTCAATTATTTTTGCATTTATAATTATATCGGGAATATTTTTCTTTGCAACAACACCGGCGGCAACCAAAGGCAAAGTAAGCCTTCCGGAAAAATGTCCGCCACCGCGATAATCATTAAATCCGTCAAATTTTTTTGCAGCGACAAAATCGGCATGGCCTGGTCGCGGTTTGGTTTTATGCTGCAAATAATCTTCGGATTGTACGTTTTTGTTTTTAAATAAAATGGTAATCGGTGCGCCCGTTGTAAATCTGTTGAAAACTCCGCTTACAATTTCGGGCATATCGGGTTCAATTCTCAAACTTGTTCCCTGTTTGCCGCTTTTGCGTCTTTGGATATCGTACGAAAAATCATTTTCGCACAGTTCAATTCCATGACGGCAGCCATCAATGCAAACTCCAACGAGCGTTCCATGAGATTCGCCAAATATGCTTATTTTGAATATTCTTCCAAAACTGTTCATAATTTATTTATGTAAATCTATTTCTTTAAGTCCGTAACTGTCTTTCAGTATATTTGTTTTGTCTGGCAGTCTGAATGACATTTTGCCTTCATCATCTATAAAAAATTCACCTGTTTTACCAAAATCAACATGTTTGTTTTCAGCAAGTTGCATGCATATTTCATCTGTCCATAATGCAATTTTTTCTGATGCTTCATTTTCAGATATATTCAATTTTTCAGCAATATTTTTTTCAAGCACATTGTCCGATTGAATATCAAAGTTCTTAAAATACAAAAAATTTACAGGCGAATATAAAATTTTAGTTTCGGCATCATAAGACGCTGATTGATGCATAATTTCAAAATATCCAAGTCCGACAATTACAACTTTTTTATTTGTTTCAAGTAATTCACAAATAATATTAGGTATTAAATTTTCATTCATATATTTCTGATTTAGCGGTGCAAGTTAATAAAAAATTATAATATTATTTGACTTTCAATTAATGTTATTAAGTGTATGCTGTCATCATCAATCAGTTACAGCCTGATAGCATCATTTGATTTTATATCAATTTAAAATGCATTTTTATTGTTTCGGCATCAATGATAATGTTAAAATTTGAGATTGTTGCGGTGTAAACCCAAAACGGTATCGAAATAACCTGAAATGTAAAGATATTTTATTGATAATCAATTTATATAAATTACATTTTGATAGCAGTTTGGAATTAATGTTAAAAATTTTTAGAAACTGATTAAATTTCGTTAAAAATCACAGATAAACGCATTAAAATAACACATAATGCCTGTGCGCAAGGAATTATAAAATATGATGTTTTCAAAAGAGAGGTTTGTAAAATATTTATAATAAGGCTGTTATAAATGGGTTTGCGCTGCTGTTGCTTTTGTGCCGAGCATTCCGCAGGCGGCAAGAATATCTTTTCCGCGCGAAGAGCGAAGTGTTGTAAAAATATTTTTTCCGTTCAAATATTTTTGAAATTTTTCTATCGTTTCATCATTCGAGGGTTGCAAATCACTGTCGGGAATTTGATGAAAGCGTATAAGGTTTATACGGCAGTCGAGTCCATGCAGCAGGCGGGCTAATTCCTTACTGTGGTGCGGAGTATCGTTGATTTTGTCAAACATTATGTATTCAAAACTTAAACGGCGCTGATGAGAAAAATCATAATTGTTCAACGTTTTTATAATTTCTTTAACAGGATATTTTTTTTGTATCGGCATGAGTTGCTGCCGTTCGTCATCAAACGGATTGTGTAAACTTATTGCCAAATGGCATTTGCTTTTGTTTATAAATTCTATCATTGCGGGAATAATTCCTGCTGTTGAAACCGTTATGCGTTTCGGCGACCATGCAAAACCGTAATCCGAAGTTATTATTTCAAGACTTTTAAGTACATTTTCGATATTGTCAAAAGGTTCGCCCATGCCCATGTACACAATATTTGTGAGATTGTCGGATTCGGGAATATTGCAAATCTGGTTTAAAATTTCGCCTGCCGACAGGTTCAGTTGAAAACCTTGCCTGCCTGTCATGCAAAATTTGCAAGCCATTTTGCAACCTGCCTGTGAAGAAACGCAAAGCGTAGAACGGTCGGCTTCGGGAATATAAACGGATTCTACAAACACTTTTTGCTTTTGCCGACTTTCAAAAAGATATTTTTTTGTTCCATCGTCTGACGTTTGATTTTTTGTGGGAAACGAAATTCCGATATCAAATTCTTCTGCAATTTTTTTTCGGTTTTCGAGCGAAATATTTGTCATTTCGTCTATTGTTTTCACTCGTTTTTTGTAAAGCCAGTCGGCAATTTGTCTGGCTGCAAAATGCGGTAATGACAATTGTGATACAATTTCGCCAAGTTCGTATAATGTTTTCCCAAAAAGAAAAATTTTCATCATGCAAGATATTAAATATCAAATCATTTTAATGATGTTTTTTGCAAGATTTTGCAATGTTCGTATGCCTTCTCCATCCTGTTTTAAATCATCCACCGTAGCGCCGCGAATATTGTTCCAGTATGTAGATGAGGCAACAGGCATTTCATTAATTGTAAAATATTGATTTAATCCTTCAAAAGTCATTGATGCGCCTGTGCGCCGAGCAGTTACGACTGCGGCTCCCGTTTTGTGTCGAAAATATTTGGAACTTGAATAAAAAGCCTTATCCAAAAACGATTTCATTGTGCCTGTCATTCCGCCAAAATATGTTGGCGATGCCAAAATAAGCGCATCGGCGTTTTTCATTGATTCAATCCATTTTCGTTCTTCGCCGGTTGTATGTATGCAAACGGTTTGTTCGTTATGACATCTCATACATGCAATGCAGCCTCTAATATCGGTTTTACCAATATGAATAACTTCAAAATTTATATTTTCATTTTTGAAAATTTCGCCAATGATTGAAAGTGCATAGGCAGTATTACCGTTTTCGTCCGGACTTCCGTTAATTGCAATTATTTTTTTATTTTTGTTTTTTTTATCCGATTTGGTTAATCGTCCCGAAATATTTCCTAATATAAATCCTGTTCCTGCAATAATTGCGGCTTTTATAAATTCCCGTTTTTTCATTTTGCTATCTTATAAAGTCAGTAAATATTTTTCGCGATTGTTCAGGTTTCATCTCTTTTGTGCGTTCGCGCATTTTTAGCATCCATGCCATATTTTTTGCAAGCATTTGCATTATTTGTATTCCTTCTTCATCTTTGGCGGCGTCGCCTGGCATCAGTCCGTGAATAACATTCCAGTAATTTGAAGTGGGAATCAACATTTCTGCAATACAAAGATAATGATTCAAACTGTTGAAAGTCATACTGCCGCCTGTTCTGCGAACAGCAACTACAGACGCTCCTACTTTATGCCGAAACCATCCGCCGTTGACTTCGGCGACATAAAATGCACGGTCTAAAAAACATTTCATCGTTCCCGCAATTCCCGAATAATATACGGGCGAAGCAATAATAATTGCGTCTGCATCTTTCATTTTTACAACAGTATCGTTTACAATGTCATTTGTTATGGCACATTGACCGTTGTGATTTTCATAACATTTTTCGCAAGCCGTACATCCGCGAATATGTTTGCCGCCAATGTCGATAATTTCAAAATCAATTCCTTCTTCAGCAAGAGTATTTTTTATAACCGTCAAAGAAAAAAATGTATTTCCGTTTTTTCGCGGACTTCCCTGTATTGCTACTGCTTTCATAAATTTCAAATTATAAAGTGATTAAAATAAATATTAAGGATTATAATTATGTCGGTGGAGCATATCGGAATCGAACCGACGACCTTTTGACTGCCAGTCAAACGCTCTAGCCAACTGAGCTAATACCCCGTTTTTTTTGCAAAGATATAAAAATGAAATGAAACTGCAAAAATAATAAGTACAGGTGATATATTAAGTATGCATTTTATAAATTATAAATCAAATAAATCCTTGTATATTTTTACGATTTTTTCATTTAAATATCTATAGTATGTTTGAATGTTTTTTTCGTTCCATTCGGATGCGTTCCATTCGTCGATTTTCCTGTATGTATCTTCAAAAATTTCTTTTTCGTAAGGTTTTATTTTCTGAATTATTCCGTTTTCGTTCTTGTTATACAGCAGCGAAAAGTTCATGTATTTTTTGCCGTTTCCGCGTTCTACGTGAAATACTTTGTGTTTGAGAGCAACAACTTTGTCGCATAATGGAGAATTGTCGTTATTGTCGGACTTTGTCATTATTTCGGGTAATTGCCTTCCGCCTTTCACCCAAAGAGGCACAATAATAGAGCATGGCGGAAATCCGAGTAAAGTCCACATTGTTGTATGTTCTGCCGATTCATTTTGTTTTACGCCTTGAAAAACAATCGATGCCGAAGAACTGTTGCGCGGAATATAATCCTGATCGATTGCATATTCGGGCATTATTATTTGCAAATCGCAGTTTAAAAGCGAATGATAATATGAACGCGAAGCCGACGATAACAGCCATTCGGGCGTAAATTTTTCGTTTTGCTGATTTTCAAAAAGATATTTTGCACTTTCGTATCTGATATAGCCCATTCCTTCATTTTCACGTCCCGAGCATGAATAGTTTGTTCGTATTATATAATTATTTGGCGCTGTTTCGGGATTGTTGGCATCGTATTTTTTGTATGTAAAATTATTGGCTTCATAATATGCAGCGCCGCCACCGGCGTCAATTACTCCAAAATTTGCTTCAATTCCCGCGGGTTTTGTTACCGTATCAAGGAAATGTTCGAAATCGCCGACTGTAGCGCAACATTCGAGAGCCATTCGCATGATTATTCCTTCACGGTCTTTGATTGTGGTTTCATCGTTCAAATCTTTAAGGTTATACGATGCCGTATTCATAATGCAGAATCCGGCAGAATTTGTTCCTGCCCATATTTCTTCATTGTTGATATCATTGCTGTTTGTCAGTCCGATGTACGAATATTTTGAACCCTGTGCATAAACTGTTCTGTTGTTTTCCGTTCCCGTATCGCGATGTTTCCACATTAGCGGGCGTCCGTCGCGCGTGGCTTTGCCTGTAATTATTGCAGATGTGCATGCGGTTGATTTTTGAACAAAAACAACTGTTATAATTAATACTGCCGTCAGAATGTTTTTCATATAATATGTTTTTGACTGTTTATTTTATTCTTCTGAACAGTCTGTTCCAGCGGATATTTTTCGGGAATGATTTTTCAGGATCCGACGAAAACCATACAAACATCGGTCTTCCTACGATATGGTCTTCGGGAACATATCCCCAATAACGCGAATCAAGGGAATTGTGTCGATTATCTCCCATCATCCAGTAATAATCCATTTTAAATGTATAGGTGTTTGTTTTTTCTCCGTTGATAAAAATTTCGTCATCTTTTATTTTCAAATCGTTGTTTTCGTAAATGTCTATTATTCGTTTATAAAACGGAAGATTATCGAGAGTAAGTTCTATTGTCGTTCCTTTTTTGGGAATCCATACGGGTCCGTAATTGTCGATATCCCAGTTATATTTTTTGTCGAAAGGAAATAATTCATTTGCCGATGGATCGGGATAGTTTTTTATTCGTTCTATATTTACTGTATTTGGCAATTTTTTTATTTTCTCAAAATTTTCACCGGTAAGCGGAAATCCATACACGTCGGCTTTTCGGCGGTCGCTAATCGAAATATCCATTTCATCCCATGTTTTTTTACTTATTGGTTTTCCGTCTGTTTGTATTCTGTAATTATACTGTTTTTTTGGAATTTCTTTTTGTTTTTCGCCGTTCACGTAAACATCTCCATCTGTTATTTTCACGGTATCGCCGGGTATTGCAATACATCGTTTTACATAATGGTCTTTTTTATCGACAGGGCGGACTGTGTAATCGCTTTTTTTCAGTTTGTAATTTTTGCCTTCTTTTCGTCTCCATTCATAAAAATCCCTTGAGGGATTACCGATTAAAACTGTGTCGCCATGCGGAAAATTGAAGACAACGATGTCATCGCGTTTTATATTTCGCAAACCTGCAAGGCGTTTGTAATCAAATTTTATCCATTCCAGATATGATTTTGTGATTTGCGTAAACGGCAATATGTTGTGAACTAACGGAAATGAAAGCGGCGTATTTGGTATTCTTGGTCCGTAGGTTACTTTATCAACAAACAGGTAATCGCCTATAAGCAATGATTTTTCCATCGAACCGGTTGGTATTGTATATGCTTCTACAAAAAACATTCTTATAAAAGTTACTGCTATAACTGCAAATATTATTGCATCTATCCAGCCGCGCAAACCTTTTGCTTCGCCGTTTTTATCTTTCCAAAAAATCCATTTCACTTTTTTGCTTATGTAAATGTCATAAATTACGGCTAATCCTGCAAACCATAAAGGGCTGCGAAGCCATATTACAAAAAGTATGTATAAAAACGATACTGTTCCAAATTTCATCCATTTGTTTTTGAAAATGTTAAAATATTTTTTCATGTTTTATATGTTATTTAATTGTGTATTTATAAATTTTGACTTTATGTAAGGTATAAATTAAATTTGCATGTTTGTATTATTTCACTGTATTTATGCTTTCTATTGCAACAAGTCTGTCCCATCTGTCGTGCATTCCTCTGTAATAAACGTTGACTGTATATTCATTTTCTGTTTGGGCAAAACTTTCATCAAAAAAATCAGACAGAAAATTCATTTTGTTATCAACGGCAACGTATTTATAATTATAATAGCCCTGTTTGAGCAGCAAAGTTGTTTCGTAGGCTTGCCGGCTTTCGTTGTATTCCATGCGACATTCGGGTTTCAGTCCCCAGTCGCTCAACGCTCCGTAAACGTAAATTGTGATATTCGATTGCGGATTTGGATCTTCTATGGTAAAATAAACGTTTACGTAGTCGGCTTCCAGATTTTTGTCCGTGCTGTTTTTAATCATACGGTCAGCTTCGATGTAATATTTGCCGTTTATGTCGCGATTATATTGATATGTTTCCCTGTCGGTTTGTCTGTCGATATTGAGCAAAACATGATATTCGCCGTTTTGATTTATGATTCTGTTCACTCCTTCTGCATTGTAGGCAAGGCTTCGCGTATCGAACAGGCGGTATTCATTTTCGCCTTTGAATATATTTTTTGTTGCATTTGAATAATCTATAACCATATTATTTTGAAACGATATGGTCGGCGGCGCCTGTGATGGCACACGCTGCGAATTTTGTTCTATGCGCAGTTTAAGTTCACTATATGGATTTTGCAAACGCAAACTTCCGCGATTCACCGAAAATTCCAGTTGCTGTTTTCCATCTGTTCTGTAATTCACAATATGGCGATATTTCAGCGACAGAGCAACTTTGTTTTCAAAAATCTTAAATCCTTTCTGAAATACGGGCTTGTTGTCATATCTGTCGTAAACTTTGAGCAAATAATTGCCGGATGTTACAATCCGCACATCTTCGTTAGGAATTGTGAGAACATAATGTTTGTAATATACAGTTGTGTTTATCGAAGAATTGAATCTGAATATGTTGTTTTCCGCAAAACCTGTCATATAATCGCTGACGAACAGATTATCTTCTTCCCAGTCGGCATTGCAATGTTTGATTACATAATAAAAATCGCGCGATGCTTCCGATAAATCGTCAAACGCAAAAGTAATATTTTCATTGCTGTTAAGTTCAACATAAGGTTCCGACATTTCGTTTCCTGTTTTGTAAGCCAGCAGGGTGCGGATATTTTTGTCGAAACAAAAATCTCTGAACCCGAATTTCCTGTTCAGTTCTGTTTCGTTTTGTGCCGACACATTCACCGAAAACAGTATTAGCATTATTATTGATATTGTTTTTTCAGATATCATACAAAAATTTTCGGCTAAATTAATACATTTTTTTCAAATACGGTTAACAATGATTTTAAAGTATTTGATTTGTAACATTAAAGCAGTTATTTAATCGCTCCTTAAAAATAAAAACAGCGCAATGACGAAGCAACCGAAGCGCAGCGGAGCTCAACGAAGTTAATCCAGAAGATTTTTTTTCATTTTTTCTCTGTTCTTTTTTCTGGATTGCTTCGTCATTTCATTCCTCGCAATGACGTGCTTTTTCTCTGTTTTTGTTCGTCATTGCGAGGGCGTCAGCCCGAAGCAACCCAGAATTATTATTTTTTCTATCAACATTCTATCCCTACGGGATATTTTTATTTGTTTTTTAATCATTTTAAATCTTTAAATCTTTAAATTTTTAAATATTTAAATCATTAAATCCCCCTACGGAATTATCGCCGAAACGATTTCGCTCCATGGTCCTTTTTCGCCGCGCGTATTTTCCCAGCAGAGGCATAAATAGACGGTTTTTCCGCGTTCGTGTCCCTGAAATTCGAGAGTAAACGGCGTATGCGTATCGAAAGCCGAATGTGACAGATCTTCAACGTCAATTATTGGCGTGTCGCTTATTACCCAGCGTATTTCGGCGCCGTGCTGACCTGCGGGTTTTGCTTTCGATTTTTTGCTGCCCTGGTCGTAAAAATGAATCGTCAGGCGGCGTATCACGCTGCTGTCCACATCGAAGTCGGGATAGGTAGAAGCCACCGGCGCTGGCGTGCGTTTATTTTTATGAATGGGCAAGCCCATAGCCTCTCTGTCGGCATCGCTAACAGCAGGATTGTAGGTTACATAAGCCTTGAGCAGAACTCGCGTTTTGCTCTCAACGACTTTGCGTGCATCATTTTTTACCTGTATAGCCACTTTCGTGCGGGTAAGCGGGTTTTCCGTTGTTTCGAGCGCCGTTTCAAAATCGGCGGTCAATGTTTCAATTTCATTTACATCATCCCGTGGAACGCCCCACTCGGTAGCTTTTGTAAGCAGGTAAGCAACCATTGTTTTCAGCCATACAAGAAACTTGTTGTCGGCTCGCGGTATAAAATCTCTGGTATTCATAATTGTGTTGTATAATTAATTTTATAATACATTATTTAATAATTTTCGTTTTATATTGCATATATATATAATGTGTGTTCCCCCGCAACTCTCGTGGATGCCCCCGCAACTCTCGCGGACACCCCCGCAAATCGCGTGGACGCCCCCGCAACTCTCGTGGACACCCCCGCAAATCGCGTGGACGCCCCCGCAACTCTCGTGGACGCCCCCGCAACTCTCGTGGACACCCCCGCAACTCTCGTAGACACCCCCGTAAATCTCGTGGACACCCCCGTAAATCTCGTGGACACCCAAAAAATGCGTATAAAAACACTTGTTAATATTTGCTGCACATGGCGTGTTTATTAGGTTTTCGCCTGCTGTGAGTGTTGCCGTATTTACTGTAAAATTTGTCATAAAAAATATTTTGGTATTACAGCGCAAAGGTATTTTGAAGAGAAATTATCTCCTAATAAAACAAGCTTTATTTTGTCAAAAAATGCAATTCTTTACAAAATAAATTTTGACAAATTTTAACCTCGTCCGCTATGGCTTGTTGTTATTGGGTTTTAACAGAAATGAAACATGGTGATTTTACAAAAAAACGGCATTTGTATAAAATGTCAAATGTTAAAAAATTGCAAATCTTGACAAATGTCCGGTTATATATATTGCTGTTCATGTTATAAAAAACAATACTTTTCGTTGAATAAATATTCGGCAATTACAAAACCGTTTTTGTAATTAACTGTCGGTGTATGCATTAAGTTGCGAGGAGCGCAGTGATTTTAAAATTTAAAGATTTAAATATTTAAAAATTTAAAGAACAATATAAAAAATGAATAATAAAAAACAAAGAAAATATCCCGTTAGGGATAAAATGTTGGTAGAAAAAACAGATTTAATAATGAATAATAAAAAAAACGAACAAAAAATATCCCGTTAGGGATATAATATCAATAGAAAAAACACGGTAGCCTGCACGTCGCGCGAGTTGCCGGCGGCGTTGTTTCGCATTCCGTTAGGAATGCATCGCTCGGTAGAAACAACATCTCTTTATGCAGCACGTGCGGGTTACGGCAAATGACTTGAAAAACCGCCGCTGCTCCGCACGTAATCTTTGGTTGCGATGAAATTTCTACCAACATTCTATCCCTACGGGATATTTTTTTTGTTTTTTTTTCATTATTAATCATTTTAATCACGCAAATCAAAGTTCAGACGGTTTTTTCTGGATTGCATTACATTAAGAATGCATCGCTCGGTAAAAACCACATCTCTTTATGCATCACGTGCGGGTTACGGCAAATGACTTGAAAAACCGTCGCTGCTCCGCACGTAACCTTAGATAGCAATATCAAATAGTAGGTAAATAGAATCAACGAGAGATTAATAAAACATTGAAGAAATATAAATAAGATATTG
>JAIRKV010000244.1 GCA_031259935.1 Prevotellaceae bacterium
CAGCGATTTATTGTACATAAATTATCAAAATGGTGGATGCTTCAATGCTTTTTTTGCATTAATCCGTTTTGGAAAACTTTATTCACAGGCAAAGAATTTGTTGACAAGCACAAATCATACATTATTGTTTCAAATCATCAATCGCTTATTGATATTGGACTAATGTATTATGTTCCGTGCGTATTTAAGTGGATTTCGAAACGTGAAGTTCTGTCGTTTCCTATTATTGGTCAGATGCTTTATATTCATGGAGATATTTTGATTAAACGCGGTAAAGGCAAAAGTGCAAAAAAAATGTTGAATAAAAGCAAAAAATGGCTTGAACGTGGAGCAAGTATAGCAATGTTTCCCGAAGGAACCCGAACAAAAGATGGACAGGTTCACCGTTTCAAAGAAGGTGCGTTTTTACTTGCAAAACAAACTAAAACGCCAATACTTCCCGTAGTGTTGAATGGCGCCTTTGCAGTTTTGCCCAAAAACGGAATTTTATTAAAAATAAAACACAAATTTCATCTTAAAATTCTTCCAGAAATTTCGGTTCAAGAAATTGAATCAACAGGCATAAAAGATATGACGCTTAAAGTGCAAACATTGATTACTGCCGAACATAAAAAAATTGCGCCCGAATTTTATTAAACGCCAATTCCGCATCAAATTTCCCGTCTAATAAAAAATTGAGCAGAAATAACGGAAAATCTTTGTAATATTCAATTTTTTGCTGTATTTTTCCTCTGTAAATTTTGTTGAAATTTTTATACGTTTGTGTGTAAGCGAAGATTTTATGCCAACTTTATAAAATATTTTTCGCTCTCGATTGTCTGTATAAATAGAAAATAAAATTTTATAACAGTTAAAAATTATTATATGAAAAAACATATTTTGAAACATTTGTTATTGGGATTGACGGTTATTGTTGTTTTCGGCATTGCTGTGATGTTGTTGTGGAACTGGCTGATGCCTGCAATTTTAAACTTGAAAATTATAAATTTCTGGCAGGCATTGGGCATGCTGGCGCTGGCGCGTATTCTTTTTGGCGGTATGGCAGGCAAACGCTGGGAAGCACACAAATATCGGCATCATCATAATGCGTTTCGCAACGAATTTATGAAAATGTCAACCGAAGAACGTGAAGATTTCATAAAACGCAAATTTTTGAAACATGGTCTCGAATGCGATCTTTTCCAACAAAACGAATCGGAAAAACACGACTGAAGTGGTTAAGTCAAAACGCGATGAAATCGAAAAACTGATAACAAAATATCAGCAGCAACTTAAATTTTTTATTCTAAAAAGAGTTTCAGACGAAAATGATGCCGATGATATTTTGCAGGATGTTTTTTATCAACTGGTGAAGACGATAAATAACGCTATTGACCCGATTGAACACGTTGCGGCGTGGCTGTATCGCGTTACGCGAAACATGATTATAAATCACGGCAAAAAAAAGCACGAAGAATCGATGCCTGCCCGACACAACGCCGACGGCGATAATGAAACGTTAACAGATATTTCGGAAATAATGTTTGGCGACGAACTTTCATCTTCGCCCGAAATGGAATATTTGCGTTCGCTGGTGTGGATTGAACTTGAAAATGCCTTATCGGAATTGCCGGCGCAGCAACGCGAGATATTTGAACTTACCGAACTGGAAGGCGTTCCGATGAAAGAAATATCCAAAGTTACAGGTATTCCGCTAAATACGCTGCTGTCGCGAAAACATTATGCGGTTTTACATTTGCGTAACCGCATGCGAAAACTGTATGAAGATATTGTTTGCGATCAATAAAAACATAAATTTTACAAAAATAAAGCCTTTTTTTCACTCCGAAAAAGCGCATACAGATACAAAAATGTTTTTTCTCCTGACGGAAAATATTGTTTACCTGCAATAACATGCTGCAAATATTTTCAAAATAAAAAATAATATTATAGACTTTTTTATATTTTTGCAGTCTGTAATATTCGGTAAACTTTGAAAAAAACAGCGCAAAAAACAATAGACAGACTTCTTTCGCTCGGCGACAGAAAAGTATTGATAATACTTGCTTTGATAGTAGGTTTTGCCAGCGGTTTGGCTGCCGTATTGCTGAAACACACAATCACAGGCGTCAAATTTTTATTGACAAGCTGGTTTAATGCCGAAACGGGAAGTTTGCTGTATCTTGCATATCCCGGAATAGGAATTTTAATTACGGTTTTTTTTGTAAAATATTTTGTTCGCGATAATATAAGTCATGGAATTACGCGTGTTTTATATGCCATATCGCGTAAAAAATCGAAATTAAAATCGCACAACTGTTATTCGTCTGTTATAGCAAGTTCGTTTACCATAGGTTTTGGCGGTTCGGTAGGCGCCGAAGCGCCAATAGTATTAACGGGCGCTGCTATCGGCTCCAACACGGGGCAATATTTCAAACAAAATTATAAAACCATAACTTTGCTTATCGGTTGCGGCGCAGCGGGAGCAGTAGCGGGAATTTTCAAAGCTCCGCTTGCAGGAGTCGTTTTTACTCTCGAAATTTTAATGCTCGATTTAACGCTTTCGTCAATCATTCCGCTTCTCATATCTTCGCTTGCGGCAACTTTGGTTTCGTATCTTTTGCTCGGGCGCGATGTCGAATTTTCAAATCTTATTACCGAATTTTCGATGAATAATATTCCGCTTTATATTGTACTGGGTTTATTCTGCGGCTTTGTTGCCATATATTTTACGCGCGCAACGCTTGCAATCGAAAACAGATTGTCGAAAATACGGAAATCATACAAAGTCTGGATTACAGGCTCGGCAGGGCTTGGCATTTTAATATTTTTGCTTCCTCCGCTTTACGGCGAAGGTTACAACATATTATCGTCTTTGCTTACAGGCAATTCGGATGATATTTTCCGCGACAGTCTGTTCTATGCCTTCAAAGATACTTTGTGGATAATGTTCATATATCTTGCGGCAATCATAATTTTCAAAGTTGTGGCAATGGCATTGACCAATGGCTGCGGCGGAACAGGCGGAACTTTCGGACCAACGCTTTTTATAGGCGGAATATCAGGATTTTTAATTGCAAAAATCATAAATACATTCGGAATAGCAAATGTGCCGGAAGTAAATTTCACTCTTGTAGGAATGGGCGGAATGATGGCTGCCGTAATGCACGCTCCTTTAACTGCAATATTTTTGATTGCCGAAATAACCGGCGGTTACGATTTGTTTTTTCCATTGATGATTGCTTCGGTATGCGCATTTTTAACAAACCGCTCGTTTGAACGCCATTCGATATATACGCGACGGCTTGCTTTGCGCGGCGAACTTATTACACACAATAAAGACCAAGCAGCATTGACGCTTTTAAGTATCGAAGATTTGATTGAAAAAGATTTTATAGCCGTAAAATTAAACGATAAACTTGGAGATTTTGTGAAAATCATTTCACTGTCCAATCGCAATATTTTTCCCGTAACAGACAGTGACGGCAAACTGCTCGGACTGGTTTATCTTGACAGCGTGCGCCGAATAATGTTCGACAATAAACTTTACGATTCGGTTTATGTTCGCGATTTTATGTTTTCTTCGCCGGCAACAATACATGTCAATGACACAATGAACGCTGCTGTTGAAAAATTTGAAGAAACAAAAAAATGGAATTTACCTGTTGTTGACGAAAATGGCGTTTATTTCGGATTTTTGTCCAAATCGCAAATACTTACCGCATACAGGGACGTTATGGTCGAAGTTTCCGATGAATAAACGTAATCATAAAATTTCCATGATTTCTGCAACCTGCACATTTTCAATGTGTTTTTAATAAATTTTCAACTAAATTTGTAAGTTCCGCAAAATCCGATACGCTCAACGTTTCGGGACGCAATTGCAAAAACCGATTTTCGGGAATCATTCTGTTGCCTGTAATTAATTTCAACGAATTACGAATAGTTTTGCGCCGCTGGTTGAATGTTGCTTTTACGGTTTTTTTAAACAAAATTTCATCGCAATTTAAATGCTGAACGGAGTTTCTGTTAAGACGAATTACTGCCGACTTCACTTTTGGCGGAGGCGTAAATGCATTTTCGTGAACCGTAAAAAGATACTCGACATTGTAAAATGCCTGTACCAGCACGCTTAATATTCCGTACGTTTTTGAACCCGGCTTTTCGGCTATCCGTTCGGCAACTTCTTTTTGTATCATAAAAACTGCTTCCGGAATGTGATTTTTTTCGTCGAGAATTTTAAAAAATATTTGGGATGAAATGTTATAAGGCAAATTCCCGATAACGCTAAAAGGTTTGTCGAATATGTCGTGTACATTCAATTTCAGAAAATCGCCTTCGATAAGTTTGTGTTTAATATCGGGAAAAGTATTTCGTAAAAATGCAACGAATTCCTTATCTATTTCTATGGCTTTAAAATCAATATTTTTTTCGAGCAAAAATTCGGTTAAAACACCTGTTCCCGCACCGATTTCGAGTAAGGATTTTGTGCTGTCGTCAATACTTTTGGCTATGCGTTCGGCAATTTGTCTGTCGTGCAAAAAATGTTGTCCGAGCGATTTTTTTTGGCGTACGTACATTATCAATGTTTATTTAGAAACTGTTTAAATTCAAGTAAAATTGTCAATAAATAATTACCAATCGGGCTGCTGTCTGGAATTTATTTTATGTTTTTATGATTATTAATAATATGAATTACACAACAATGAAAAAAACGAATTACCCGGGCAGCCCGACTGAAAAACAGTGCAAAGTTAGCACAAAATCTTCGATTACACACCAACGGATAAAAATGTCCAAAGATTTTTTGATTGCAAATTTAGCCTTTTTTACACAGCACCTCAAAAAAGATTTATCCTTTTTCTACCAACATTTTATTTTGTCCCTGCGGGACGTTTTTTTCATTTTTAATCACACAAATCAAAGTTCAGACAATTTTTTCTGGATTGCTTCGAGAATATGCTTTATTCGTTCTTTATCTTGTTCCTGATTTCTGATAAATCAATACTTTATCTTTTAATCGTAAATGCAAATGATTGCAACATTCTTTCCTCAACCAAATCTACTTTCCTGCCTGTAATTTGCTCTAAATTGTAAACAATGCTTCCATAACGAAAAAGTGTGATTTTTTCATTGTTTATTTTTCTGGATTGCTTCGTCGCTACGCTCCTCGCAATGACGAAAAAAAATATCCCGTTAGGGATAGAATGTTGGTAGAAATTTCACCGCAACCAAAGGTTACG
>JAIRKV010000279.1 GCA_031259935.1 Prevotellaceae bacterium
TCTTTTCCATTATCGTCGGGTGAAGTTTTGGCGGTAAGTACAGGTACAAAAACTATTGCTCTGTCGTATTTGCGCAGATTGTTTTCTATCAATTTACATGAAATCGACAGGAGTAAAACGATGCAGGCAATCCAAAACGACAGCCGTCTGATAAACAATTTTCCGGCAAACATAAACAGTAAAACAAGCGCTAAAAATATTGCAAATGAAAACAGGGCAATTATTCCCCATGTGTTTTCGGCAAACAGCGATTTTATTTTCCCGAATATTGTGATAACAAAAAATTCGGGAACTTCGTCGAATTTGTCTGTAATTTGCGTGCGTGCAACAGTTAGATTATGGTTTATATCTTCGTCCGAAGGATTAAGGCGATAAGCCCGTTCGTAATTTAATATTGCTGCTGCCAAAGCATTTTGTTTAAAATACGCATTTCCAAGGTTGTAGTATAAATAAGATGATTCTTTTCCTGCATCCGAAATTGCTTCATATACATCAACGGCATCTTCATATTTTCCTTCGTTATACAAATGATTTGCCATCACAAACATTGAATCGGCATCTGTATATTGTTGTTGAATTGATTCTGTTTGTGAATTTTGGTCGATGAATGTTGAATCGGCATTCTGTGCAAAGTTGTTGTTTGCCAGCAGAGTTATCGAAAGTATAATTATATATTTTTTCATAGTCGTGTGTTTTTTTACATCAAGACAAATATTTTATTTAGTTTTTTGTTCCAGTTTACTCATAATTTCTATTGCTTCGCCGTACAGTAAATTCATCTGCGAAGATATTGTGCCGGGCGCATATTGTGCAAATTCACATTCATCTACAATTCGTATCAGTCTGTCGATATATTCCTGTTCTACATTTTTTGCTGTGAGCAGTTCGCTGACGTTATTGCGCGAAAGTTCGGCTACGGGCAACGAGAATTTATCGCTGATATAGCCCCATATTGCTTTCAGCAGTTCATCATAAAAATCGGATGCTTTATTAATTTTCATTGATTTTTCGGCAATTTTCAGACGTCTTTTTGCTATTCTTTTCGCCTTGCGATTACGCATCAAAATGATATTTTGTCGATTTTTGTTGTGTTTGTAAAGCCATAAATACAGTAATGCAAACAATGCCGTAATGACAAAATATGAAAGATAAAAATTTTTCATTCCGAGAAAGCGCGAGCCTTTGGATTGCCATGTTTCGGTTTGGTTTTTTATAAACCGTATATCGGATGCAAGGATTTGCACATCGCGCTGGTTTGGAGTGTTTACAAATGCAACCTGCTGCGACGAATTTAAATCTTTCTCAACTTCAATTATCATCGGATTGCTTGTCAGGCTGATATATTTTTCTTCGGCCGGATTGAAATATGAAAATACTACAGGTTCTATTGTAAATGTTCCTGCCGAGCGCGGTATCAGCGGATATTCAAAAGTTACAGAATTTGACGACAGCGTTTTTTTCGAATCATAAGTATCAAAGTCGTGAGGGAAATTTATTTGTGGAGTTCCTATCAGGCTGAAATTACCTGTTCCGCTTATTTTCACATTAACCGAAACCGCATCGTTTGCCGTCAATTTGTCTTTCGACACTTTTGCTGTCATGGTATAATTTCCCACGGCGCCTGTAAAGGAAGCGGGCGCTCCTGCCGGCAAGTCTTTTACATTGACCGTAATGACGGAAGTTCTTATTTTTTTTTCGACCGGATACGAATCGTCGAAGAAGAAATTGCGCTGTAACCGCTGATTTATAACGCATGTTGCATTTGCGGCATTAACCCGTATTGCTCCGCTTTTTTGAGGACTGAGTTCCCATATTTTCCAAACGACAGTTTGATAAATTTTTCCATCAACATTTTCGCGCTGCCATGCGGAAGGCGTATGCGGTGTTATATCATTAGCCCAGAATCCATCAAATTTAGGCAGACTGGTAATTCTGGCATCTGCAAAATTAGTTTGCAAACCGACGTAAAGTTTAAGTGTAAGTGTAAGTTTATCACCGCGATAAAGTGATGTGCGGCTCGGAACAAGTCGCATGAAAACATCTGCTGAAGCATTATTGTTTACAGACGAAGATGAATTTTGCTGATTTTGAGAATTTTGCTGTTGCGGCGCCTGTCCTTTTACGACTTCAATGTTAACAGGTTTTGATTTGTAAGTATTTCCGTTTTCGTCAACCATAGTTGCTTCGCCTATGGTGAATTTACCTTCTTTTATTGCCTGTAATGTAAACGTAAACTTGAACTGTTGTTCTACTTTAGTATTTATTACAATTGTAGATGTGCCGCTTCCTGTAGCTATTTCTTTGAAATTCGGAGCAAATTCGGGTTTGGAAGTTATTTGTCCGTTGATATTTACATTTGACGTCAGTGTGAAGTTAAAAAATTCTCCTTCCGAAACAATGTTCGGGGCTTCTGCTTTGAATGTTACCTGCGATATTGCGGACATGGGTAAAATAAAAAACAATCCTAAAAATAAAATTAAATTGTACGTATTAAATTTCATATTTGTTTTCATATATTTTGATTTTACCAATTTTTTTCCGGATTAGTTTTTTTTGCGGCAGCCGCTTTTTCCTTATCCACTTTTTCTTTTGTTTTTTCTTCCTGGGCGCGTACGGCATCCAGCATTCTTTCAATATCCTGTTTATTCATGCTTTGCGGCTGACTTTTATTTTTATCGTCATTTTTGTTTTGGTCGTCCTGATTTTGTCTGTCTTCGTTATTTTGATTTTCGTCTTTGTTTTTGTCTTGATTTTGCTGTTGCTGCTGATTATCATTTCCACCGTCGCCGCCGTTTTTTGCAAGTAATTTTTGCGCATAAGCGAGATTTGATTTCGTTTCCATATCGTCGGGATTCAATTTCAGCGCTTTTTTATATGCTTCTATGCTTTCTTTGAGCTGTTCCTGACTGGCTGCTACGTGCTGTCCTTGAGTTTCTTTGTCTTTTATTGCCTGTTTGAGCATTGTATTGCCTAAATTATGATATGTTTGAGGCGGTTGTGTCGAATCAATTTTTATTTGTGCAAGTTCTTTATACAGTTTGGCGGCTTCTTCATAGCGTTCCTGCCTGTAAATTGAGTTTGCAAGATTATATTTTGCATTTTTGGATTCGGGATTTTTTTGCAATCCGCGGCGATATGATGTTTCCGCATCGGTATAGTTGTTTTGGTTATAAAATCTGTTACCTTTGCGCATATCGCTGCGTTCGGGAGTTTTTTGTGAATATAAATCAGATATTGCAAACACAAATAATATTATTAAAGATATTTTTTTCATGGTTTTTGTTTCTTATTTTTTTTTATTCTAAAAATATCAATACTGTTAAGCCATTTGTTTTTATGTTCCAGAACCAATACTTCGCCGATAATGAAAATTAACGATAACAGTAAAAAATACACAAACCATTCGCGGTATTCATCGTATGTAATTTTGGTGAGTTCTTTTTTATCCATTTTGTTAATGTTTTCCACTATTTTTGTAAGTCCCATGTCGGCATTTGTTGCAGAGAAATATATTCCTTCCGTTTTCTGAGCCAATGTTTTAAGAATGGCTTCATTAAGTCGTGTTATAACCATATCTCCGTTTTTGTCTTTCAAAAAATTTCCATCGGGCAACAATATCGGAGCGCCTTTTGCCGAACCTATTCCTACCGTATGTATTCTGACGTTTTGTTCTGCTGCTTCGGCTGCGGCGCTTATGGCATCTTCTTCATGGTCTTCGCCGTCCGAAATTATTATTATCGAGCGGCTTTTGTTGGAATTTTCGCTAAATGAGTTCAATGCCAGATATATTGCTTTTGCCATGTTTGTTCCCTGTACGGGTATGATTCCCGAATTTATTGATTTCAAAAATATTTTTGCTGAAACGTAATCGCTTGTAATCGGTAATTGTACAAAGGCATCGCCTGCAAAAACTATGAGACCTATTCTGTCGTTTTTTAATCTGTCGACAAGATGCGATATTGCAAGTTTTGCACGTTCAAGTCGTGTTGGTTTGAAATCCTGTGCTAACATGCTGTTCGATACATCGAGAACTATCATTACTTCCGTTCCTCTGCCGGTTTCTTCTTTTTTTACTTTTGATCCTGTTTGCGGTCGAGCCAGCGCTATTGCGATACACAATATTGCAAAGCATAAAAGTATTAGTTTGAACCAGCCTCTTCGTTTCGAAACATCGGGCATTAACTGTGCCAGCAAATCAATATTTCCTATTTTTGAAAGCAGTTGTCGCTTGCGCATCGACCACAAAATATAAATGATAATCAATGCGGGTATTATCAACAACAATAATAAATATTCTGATTGTGCAAATCTAAACATACTACGGTAACATTTTCAAAATAAATAAACGTAACAGTATAACCAATAACAAAAGTCCAAGTCCGATCAATGCATACGGCATGTATTCTTCTTCGTAAATGTTGAATGAATCTATGGACGTTTTTGTTTTTTCCAAAGCATTAATTTCCTGATATATTTCCTGCAATTTTGTGTTGCTTGTTGCGCGGAAATATTTGCCATCCGTTTTACTTGATATGTCTTTAAGCAATTCTTCGTCAATTTCAACGGGTACATTCTGTATTTGCGTAGTGCCGAAATATGTTTGTACGGGATAAGGCGCCATTCCTTCTGTTCCGACACCTATTGTATAAACTCTCAATTTATACTGTTCTGCCATTTCGGCTGCCATTGTCGGCGAAATTTCACCGGCGTTGTGCACTCCATCGGTAAGTAAGATTATCACGCGGCTTTTTGCATTGCTGTCTTTCAATCGCGCCACGGCTGTTGCAAGTCCGTTGCCTATGGCTGTGCCGTCGGTAATCATTCCTGCATGAACTTCGTTGAGCAGATTTATCAATGTTGCTTTGTCGGTTGTGAGCGGACATTGCGTAAAACTTTCGCCTGCAAATATCACCAAGCCTATGCGGTCTGATATTCTTTCGGAGATAAATTGTATGGCAATTTTTTTTGCTGCTTCAATTCTGTCCGGCTTGAAGTCGCGTGCAAGCATGCTTGTTGATACGTCAAGTGCAATTACAATGTCGATGCCTTCGGTATCGATTGTTTCCTGTTTTGTTGACGAACGCGGACGCGCTGCTGCTACAATTATTGCTGCTACTGCAATACATGTTAAGGCAAAAGGAATGTGCTGCAAATAATATCGCAGTCCTTTTTTTATACGTGCAAATGCCATTGTTGTAGATATTTGCAAGGATACTTTTTGTCGTAAAACCTTAAAAATGTACCAGACAGTCAGCGGTAAAATCAGAAACAGCAGATATAATATTTTTGGATATTCAAATTCAGGCATTTGTTTCCTCCTTTATTTTATCTTCCGTAACTGATGTTGTTTCTTCTGCGTCTTTTTCTTCTTCTTTTGGCTGTGTGCTGGTTACAAATTCAAATGCAGTCTTGAACGATTCTTCATTTTCGTCGGGCGACGGCTGGTATTTTGCAAATTTTGCCAAGTCGGAAGTATAAAACATTTCGCGCAGTTTATCGAAAGAATACATTTCGTCAATTTTATTTTTCTTAATATCTGCAAGTATTTCATCTGATGTTTTTTCCATTGCAGGTATCGAAAATCTGCCTTCTATGTATTTTCGTATTATATCGGTAATTCGCGTATAATATAATTTCACTTTTCCCTGTTGCCACAATTTTTCGGTTCTCAGTGTGCTCAATTCTTTGAAAGCAATTATATGCGGCGGAATTTTAGGTTTTGCTCTTCCGAAAAGAGGCTGTTTGTTTTTCCATCTTCTGTATAAAATTATTGCTGCAATTACAAGCGATATTCCAATTATTATCACAAAAATCCAAAATAAAATTTCCTGCAAAGTAACAGGATAGTCTATCGGTTTTTTTATATCATACATTTTATATGTTAAGGTATCAATGGGAATTGTATTCACGTGAAACTGAACAATATTTGACATAATTGTATCGGAATTTTCGATATTGTCGGGATTTTCAACAACAATGGGAAACATTATGAAATAGTGTCCGCTGTCGAATGATGTTATTATATATTTTTTTACATATTCCGAAATTATATTTTGATTGCGGACAGTATCAATCGGCAAGTCGCGAACAAGTTCAACTCCGGGAACAACCGTATCTTTTAATTGCGGAAAGCTCGTAATAAGATATGGATTGAATTTATACTTAACGCTCAATGTGATATGGTCGCCGATAAGTATGGTATCTTTGTTTATCGAAAGTTCAAAACCTTTTACTTCCTGTGAAAAGTTTTTATTTGCAAAGCTAAGCAAACAACCTGTCAACACAATATATTTTATCAATTTTGTCATCGTTTTTTGAATAATTGTATTAAAGGTTTCACATAATCTTCGCCGGTGCTTATGCTTACGTTGTCAATTCTGCATTTTGAAAGCGTATGATTCAAATTGTCGTTCAGTTTTTCCATCGTATCTGCATAAGTTCTGCGCACCGATTTCAATGATGTATCAACAATGATTGATTTTCCTGTTTCGGCATCTTTAAGACGAATAATTCCAACATCAGGCATTTTTTCTTCGCGTTTATCGTAAATTCTGATTGCTGCGATATCGTGTTTATTGCCTGCAATTTTCAAAGCATCTTCAAAATTCGGCTGCATATTTTCGTCATTTGCATCAATCATATCGGAAAGTATAAATGCCGTACATGATTTTTTAATTGCATTTGTAAGAAACCGTAATGCTTCTGAGATATTTGTTTTATTATTTTCCGGTTCAAATTCAATAAGTTCGCGTATTATGCGTAATGTATGCGCCCGTCCTTTTTTTGGCGGAATAAATTTTTCTACTTTGTCGCTGAAAAATATTATGCCGACTTTGTCGTTATTTAATCCTGCCGAAAATGAGAGAACTGCGGCAATTTCGGTTGCCAAATCTTTTTTCAGTTTGTTTGCAGTTCCAAACATTCGCGAGCCGCTGACATCTACAAGCAACATTACTGTAAGTTCCCGTTCTTCTTCGTAAATTTTCACGAATGGAGTATTAAATCGCGCCGTAACGTTCCAGTCTATAGTTCTTATATCATCGCCATATTGATATTCGCGCACCTCGCTGAACGTCATGCCGCGTCCTTTAAAAGCGCTGTGATATTCGCCCGCAAAAATCTGGTGCGATAATCCTCGTGTTTTAATCTCGATTCGTCTTACTGTTTTCAATAATTCTGTTGCTTCCATAACAAAATAAAATGTGAATCTTATTATTTATATTTTATGGCACTTCAACTACATTTAATATCTGTGTAATTATATCTTCGGATGTAATATTTTCGGCTTCGGCTTCGTAAGTCAATCCTATGCGGTGACGCAAAACATCGTAGCACACGGCTCGAACATCTTCGGGTATTACGTATCCTCTGCGTTTGATAAATGCATAGGCTTTTGCCGCCATCGACAAACAGATACTTGCCCGCGGCGAACCTCCGTATGCAATCATGGTTGTAAGGCTTCCTATTCCGTAATCGTTAGGCGTACGTGTTGCAAACACTATATCTACAATGTAACGTTCTATTTTTTCATCCATATACACATCGCGCACAACATTACGCGCACGAATTATATCTTCGGGTTTCAAAACCTGCGAAGGTTTGGGAAATTCGCCGCTTATGTTTTGACGGATTATGAGTTTTTCTTCTTCCTTTTTAGGATAAGATATTACAACTTTAAGCATAAATCTGTCAACTTGAGCTTCAGGAAGCGGATATGTTCCTTCCTGTTCGATAGGATTTTGCGTTGCCAATACTAAAAACGGTTCGGGCAATTTGTATGTTTCATCGCCTATGGTAATTTGACGCTCCTGCATCGCTTCAAGCAAAGCGCTCTGTACTTTTGCCGGCGAACGGTTTATTTCATCCGCAAGAATAAAGTTCGCAAAAACAGGACCTTTTCTCACCCGAAACGATTCGCTTTTTTGACTGTAAATCTGCGTGCCTATAAGGTCGGCAGGCAACAGGTCGGGAGTAAACTGTATGCGATTAAATTTAGCATCTACAATATTTGCAAGAGTAGTAATTGCAAGTGTTTTTGCAAGTCCCGGCACGCCTTCCAGAAGAATATGTCCGTTAGAAAGCAAACCTGTAAGAAGGCTTTCTATCAAATGTTTCTGTCCTACAATAACCTTATTCATTTCGATATTTACAATATCGACGAAGGCGCTTTCGTGTTGAATTTTTTCATTTAGTTCTTTTATGTTAATTTCACCCATGTTATGTAAAGTTTTTATTTTTATTACGGTACGCAAAGGTGATATTTTTTTACAGAATATAATTTTAATAAATGTTAATGTAATGAAAATAATTGTAATAAAGAATTCATATATTACGGTAAATATAATATTACGGAACGATTGTATAATGCATATCGAATTTCTAAAATAAAAACATAATTGGAAATTGAAAAATCAAAACCGCATGTATGCAGTCGTACCTGCGATTTTAGGGAATTTTATTCATTATCATACATCCATAAGTATTCTCCAATCCTGCGGATATAAATTATTTGTACGAATTCCGATATTTTTTATCCAGCCAAGCGCATTATTGTTGTAACAGACAAGATTATATCCTTTGGTTTTACAATCGAAACGTATATTGTCTTTATGCAAATATTTAAGCGCCGAACGTTTATCAACATTTATTTTGGAAAATACTTCCTTATTTAAATCAACAGCCAAAGCAAGCGAATGAGAAGGAACAAAATCATTGCCTTTCACAGTTCCGACAGCAACGCCCGATGATAAACATTTCAACCGGTTTGATATAATATTTATTTCGTTTGCAAATGCTTTTGGAACTGCTTTTATAACCGAACCGTTGAAAATGAAATTATATTTTTCGACATTTGTCAAATATGTGCGGACAAAATCTGATTTTTTTGTAATATTTCGTTGATTATGATTCTCTTTCTTTTCGATAAAATGCACATTGTCGCCGTTTTTACGTATTGCGCTTAAACAAAAACCTTCTCCTTTTGTTTTGTGTGGATAGAAACGATAAGAAAAAACTTCGGAAATTAAATTTTCCGAAATCTTCCATTCGGGTTGTGTTTCTACATATAAACTTTTTGCATCAAACTGATTAATAATCCATTTTACGTTTTCTTCGTTTTCTTCGATATTGTAAGTACAGGTACAGTAAATCAGCAAACCGTCGGGTTTAAGAGCCTTCCAAACATCAGCCAGTATTCGGCGTTGACGTTCGGCGCAAAGTTTAACATTATCAATCGACCATTCCTTCACTGCATTATTATCTTTTCTAAACATTCCTTCGCCCGAACATGGAGCATCAACCAAAATCAAATCAAAAAAACCGTTCAATGCAGAAAAATGCTTGGGGTCGCTGCATGTTACCGCTACATTTGATTTTCCCCATTTCAAAATATTTTCATATAAAATCTTTGCCCGACTGCGAATAACATCATTTGCAACAAGCAGCGAATTTTCGGGCAAAAGCGAAAGCAAATGCGTAGTCTTTCCTCCGGGAGCAGCGCATAAATCCAACGCTGTAATTTTATTTCTATTTCGACAGTACCGCTTAACAACCTGTTCTAAAAACATCGAACCTGCTTCCTGTATGTAATATGCGCCTGCATGAAAATCAGGATCGAGAGTAAACGTCGTCCTCTGAGGCAAATAAATTCCAGCATCGCACCATTTGACATTTTCATTCCCAACAATTTCTGTAAATTTATCAGGATTTTTGCGCAGACTTACAGGAGTTTCTTCGTTCAATGCATCGACAAAATCATTTATATCGCTGCCAAGTATGTTTTTTGTTCTCTGTAAAAATATATCAGGAAGTTTTAACATTAATCATTCAATTTCAATACAAAAAATCTTATTTATTTCGGATACAAATATAATTTAAATTTTAAACATCATTTACCGTTTATTGAATTTACTGTTGACTGTTTAGAAAACAGATTTTTTAAAAAGAACGTTCTTAATTGAAAAAAGAACGTTCTTAATTGAAAAAAGAACGTTCTTAACTGGAAAAAGAACGTTCTTAACTGGAAAAAGAACGTTCTTAACT
>JAIRKV010000026.1 GCA_031259935.1 Prevotellaceae bacterium
AATTTGCATTTATAACAAATGATTTCAGTGCTTGTTAAGGAGCGACTAATTATTTTATAAAACAGAAAAAGGCGACTTGCGCCGCCTTTGTATCTGCAGAAATTAATCTGTCTTTTAATTATTTGCGAAATCTGTTTTGAGAAGATTCGGGCAATTTTTTTAGAACAGGTTTGTCGGTCGTCTTTTTTTCCGTTCCTTTCAATTTGCTTCTGTCGTTGTAGGGTTTTGTGTTTTTATACGAATCTTTCAGACTTTGGCTTGAGGCGTTTTCAAACCATAATTTCGGGTAAACGGGGTTTCCATTGTTCCAGCTGCCCAAATCGCTCCAGTAGATGCCTTCCGTGCCGCAGCCGTCATCATAATCCTGTCCATCGCCCTGTCCGTTGCCAATGCCCCACTGTGCGCTGGAAGCAACAGATGGCCAGTCGGCAGCGCTGAATTTTCTTACATCGTAATCTGCATCCGTTACATTATTATAGAGCGTTGTTCCATAAAGCGCATCATCATCGGGTACATCATACCAGAAAAGTCCTTCGCCGCCTGTGCTCATGCTGGCTATTCCTCCAATATAATAGGTATTGGGCGCATAAACCGCTCCGATGTTATAGTTGGCATCAAAAGTTTCGCCTACTATGCCTACGCCGCCCACGCCGCCGATAAAGTCTCCCGTGCCGGTAATTGTTCCTTTGTTATAACTTGCATTGGTGCTGGCGCCATAATTCTTTCCACATACGCCGCCAACATGTTCAGAGCCCGATATTGCTCCGGTATTGTAGCAGGCTGTAACGTATGCCGTATTTTCACCGGCTACTCCGCCTGTCATTTCGCCTCCCGATACGGTACCCGTATTCCGGCAGGAATAAACTACCGCCCAGTCCGAATATCCCACAATGCCGCCTGTCCAGTAGCCTGCGGCTCCACTTGTTACAGCGCCGCTGTTGCTGCAAAGATATACAGTATAATTTAAAGAAGAATAACCGTAGCTTGCAGCAATTCCGCATATTCCGCCTGTCATTTCGTCTCCCGACACATCGCCCGTATTTGTGCAGTTTATCAGTTCGCCTGCCACGTATCCGCATACTCCGCCTGTAGAATAGTTGCCCGATACGGCGCCTGTGTTACGGCAGTCTGAAACTCTGTCGCAGTTGTCATATCCTATAACGCCGCCCACATAATCATCTCCCGTAATATTGCCCGAGTTGGAGCAGTTTTCCATTTTACTGCCGTTTTGATATTCCATATCCCCGCATATTCCGCCAATGTAGGCTGAGCCTTCCACGGCGGCGGCATTTGTACAGTTGCTTATAAAGGCGCCCTGATTGGCATATCCGCATATTCCGCCCACATCTTCATCGCCTTTCACCGACCCCGAAACAATATTTACATTTTTCACCGTACCTCCGTAAATCCATCCGAACAGACCCACTCCGGGATAATCGGTAACATTTATCTTTAAATTGGCAAGCGTAAGACCGTTTCCATCAAACACGCCCTGAAACGGCGCACTTGCAGGCTGCAAGCCTATGGGCGTAAGATTTTCGTTGAGCAGGTCGAGACTGGCTTCCTGCCTGTACGACCCCGAAAGAGCGGTATTCATCAATTGAAATTCGGCATAAGTGCCAACAGGAACCGCACCGTTTACCGCATCGCGAAAAACAAGTTGCGTTCCGTTTAATTTAAGAGCAATCGTGCTGCCGTCAACCTTGCGTCCTGCAAGTATGGCGCCGGCGCCTTCGGGCGTGATACTGCGTATGGTTTTATCGTTATCGTCTTCGGGAAGATATATTTTACCGTTAGCGCTTTTTACAAGATTTGTTGCTGTTGCGCCGTCCGTATAATTTACCGAAACAGATGAGCCTGTAAAATTTTCAATATAAATTACTGCCGCACATCCCATCTGTGTTACATTGATAATCGCCGTTTGTGAGCCATCTGAGGTTGAAACCGTAACAGTGGCAGGTTCGGGATGGCTCAATACGGGATTTTCGTCGGCAGTAATTGTAAATTGCGTACCTGCGGTATTTTTTGCCACGTGCAGCCATGTTTTATCCGATTCGGCATTCCATTCTACATTTGCCGTAATGCTGAAAGTGGTAGCTGCCGCCGTACCGTCGGGCAGAGTTGCGACTGTTCCATCGGGCGAAAATACCAGTTCGGTTACATTATTCGGCGTTATTCCGAACGAAACGCCCGCTGCCGCCTGATTCACCGTTATTTCTTTCACAATATCGCCCGACGCAACTTTTACGGTTGCCGTACGCGGAGTAACTGCTGCGTTTGCCGCAACGGTAATATTAACATCACCATCTCCATCTTTCGAAAGCGGACTTGCAGCGCACCATGCACTGTTTTCGCTTACGCTAACATTCCATGTTACATTGCCTGTAACTTTCACTGCATAAACGCCACCTTCGGCAGGAGCGTTTATGATTGCTGTTTCAACTTCCAAACTTGGCTCGGCAGGCTTTACATCATCCTTCGAACAGGAAGTAAACATTAGTGCAACAGCAATTAAACCTGCTGTTGCCGACATTAAAAGTCTGTTTTTTTTCATATAATTTATTTATAAAAATTTATTTGTCCCTACTCTGTTAAGGCTTTTCGGGGAACGCCGTTTTTTTTATTTCTTCATTGCGAGGGCATCAGCCCGAAGCAATCCGGTATTTAAGGATTTTAAAATTTAAAGAAGCACAACGTCATTGCGAGCGCAGCGACGAAGCAATCCAGAAGATTTTTTTTCATTTTAAATCTTTAAATCATTAAATCCCTTTAGGGAATTACTGCGCTGTAAAGTTCGCTCCACGGACCGGGCTGGTTGCGGGTGTTGACCCAGCGGAAACGGTAGTACACCGTTTTGCCGACGTCGGTTTGCGCATAGTCGATAATTAGCGGCGAGCGGCTTGCGAAGTTCACATAAGTCCATTCGGCATCGCTTGCGGGCGGGTCGCCGCCGAGCTTGCGCCACACTTCAAATCCGTGCACTTTCGGCGGCTTCGCCTTGCCTGTCAGTTTTCCCACTTTCACGTGTACGCGGTGCTGCTGGTGTACCGAAAAGTCGATTTCACCGGCGGGCATGTCGGTCGGCACGGGCGCAGGCGTGGGTTTGAGGTCGTGTACGGGCAAGCCCATTTGTTTGCGGTCGTCGTCGCTAACAAGGTGATTACTTGTAAGATATTCCTTTACATACCGGCGCACGGCTTTTTTAAGCGTGTCGCGCGCTTCGTTTTTTGCAAGCACGTCGGCGCTGCCGCGATTAGGCTCTTCAGCCCTTGCGTATGCCGCTTCGTATGCTTCAATCAGCGCATTGATGTCGCCGAACCCGCGCGGGTCGAGCCCAAAGTCGGCAGCATGCGCTTCGGTGTAGGCGAAAAGTATTTTCACCCATTCTAAAAATTTCCCGTCCGAAGTCGGGATGTAATCTAATGTACCCATTTTCTAAAATTTAAGTTTAACATATTTATTTTGTTTGAAAAATATTTCCTGTAGATTGTAAATGGCGCCATGCAAACCTTAAATGGTGCCATGTAAACCTTAAATGGTGCCATGCAAGCATTAAATGGTGCCATGTAAACATTAAATGGTGTCATGCAAACCTTAAATGGTGCCATGCAAACCTTAAATGGTGCCATGCAAGCATTAAATGTCTCCCTGCAAACATTCCGAATGTATAAAATGACCGATAATATACTGTGAATGACATGTACGGCAGCCGCAATGCCTGCGCCGAGCAGAAGTTGCGAATTTGAGCATCTGCTTAAGGGGTTGCAAGGTATTTTTTTGAGCGCCAGCATATTATCAAGTGTTTAACTGTTCATAAAAATATGTCTTATAATTTATATTATAGGTCAGGATAAATTATTGCATAATAGCGTATTGTAAATTTATTTTTAAAATATTCTAAAAATATTTTAAAAATATGGGGTTTGTATTATTAAATATTTATTTAACTTTGCGCAAGATAAACCTTGTCCTATAATATAAATTATGAGACAGAAAAAATTTAACAGTTGGTGAGTGAATTTTCTTGTTTTTTAGTCCACGAATTACACAAATTTTTTTGTTCTTTGTTTTGTTCGTCATTGCGAGGAATGAAGCGACGAAGCAATCCAGAAGCAATGAACAATAAGGAATAAGGTTGAAATGTGTATGTTATCTTTTGCTCTACTAAGGTTGTTTTGTGTTTGAAATAAGGTAGAAATAAGGTTTTTTGTGTCGGCATTGCGAGGAATGAAATGACGATACCCGCAGGGTTCGGCGTAGCCAACCAATCCAGAAGAACACAAAGCACAATTCTGGATTGCTTCACTGCTTTGCAGTTCTCAATGACGTGCTACTTCTTTAAATATTTAAAGATTACAGACATAGGCGAACAAAAAAACAGCACGTCATTGCAAAGAGCGCAGCGACGTTGTTTTTTTTATGTCAAAACAAAACCGACAGAAATAAATGAAGACCGAAAATTTCAATGTCGCATCATTGCTGATTTTTTTATTTTTAAGGAGCGACTAATCACACAGGCATTTGGTTTTCAAAAAAACATATTTTGGTCATTATTACGGTAAATTTCTGTTTTTTTAACTGAAACAAATAAATATTCATTATTTTTGCATCATAAAGAATCGGTATCCGTACTTTTTCGGTAATCTCAAATATATAAATCAACACAACATGTCAACATATACGGGCAATTGCGAGCCTTTTAAAGTTTTCAGACGGAAACGTCCTTCGGTAATGGGAATTATAAATTTTACCGCCGATTCGTTTTATGCGCAGTCGCGGGCAGTAACGGATGCTCAAATTGCCGAAAAAACCGAACAGATGATATCCGAAGGCGCTGATATTATTGATGTGGGTGCATATTCGTCGCGTCCCGGAGCCGAAGATATTTCTGCCGACGATGAAATCGACAGATTGCTGAGCGGCTTGAAAATACTGAGAAAAACAGCGCCCGACATTCCTGTTTCCGTAGATACTTTTCGCGTAAAGGCAGTTGAAAAGATATTCGACAGATTCGGGCATTTCATTGTAAACGACATTTCGGCAGGCGAACTGGACGGTAAAATGTTTAGCGTTGTCGCCAAACTCAATCTTCCGTATATAGCAATGCACATGAAAGGCAATCCGCAAACAATGCAGAATAATCCTGTTTATAATGATTTGATTAAGGAAATTACTTCATATTTTGACGAAAAAATCAAGCGTTTGCGCGATGCAGGCATAAAAGATATTATTATAGATCCGGGATTCGGCTTTGGAAAAACCATGGAACAAAATTACGATTTGCTTGCCTGTTTGAAACATTTTAAAAATTTTGAATTACCTTTGCTTGTTGGTTTTTCGCGAAAATCGATGCTGTACAAATTATTGAATACAACGCCCGAAGAATCGCTGAACGCAACAACAGCTGTAAACGCCGTTGCCCTTATGAACGGAGCTGATATTTTACGAGTACACGATGTGCGGGCTGCCGTTGAAACTGTTGAAATTATTGAAAAATTAAAAAATAAAAATAATTGATGGACTTCATATCATTAAGCATTATTGATATTATAGATATTCTTATAACGGCATTTCTTGCATATCAGGTTTATAAATTAATACGCGGAACTGCCGCAATGAATATCTTTGTGGGAATAATTCTCGTATATTTCCTGTGGCTGATTTGCCGCACTTTGAAAATGGAATTACTGTCGCTTATAATCGGGCAGGTAATCGGCGTTGGAGTGATAGCCTTAATCGTAGTTTTTCAACCAGAAATACGCCGATTTTTACTGCTTATCGGTTTTCGGTCGCAAAACAGATTTTCGCTGAGCCGCTTATTTATTCATCCGCGCAAAAACATTGAATCGTTACATGTTATCGACGAAATTATAAAAGCATCGCGCAAAATGGCAGATTCGAAAACAGGCGCTCTGATTGTATTTGCACAAAAATCGCCGCTTGACGATTATGCCAAAACAGGCGACTTTATCGATGCTTATGTAAATTCCCGCCTTTTGGAAAGCATCTTTTTCAAAAACAATCCGCTGCACGACGGTGCAGTAATTATACGCAACGGACGTATTATTGCCGCACGCTGCGTATTGCCTGCAACAAACAATGCAGACCTTCCCGCTCATTACGGAATGCGACACAGAGCCGCCATCGGAATGAGCGAAGAAACAGATGCTGTTATTGCTGTAATTTCGGAAGAAACAGGTTCAATCTCCTATGCCGAAAACGGACAAATAAAATATAATATTTCGAGCGCCGAATTAAGAAATTTATTAACAGGAAAACCATAAATGCTCGAAAAGCAGAAATTTATTTTTGAAACGGATTTTCAGGCGGTGTTTTGTGATTTTTTATTCAAAAAACCGTTTCTTCCGGCGCCCTAATCGACAGGAAAATTTCATCTCTGCCTTTTTGTCATTTTACTTTATGATATTTTGTAAAAATGACCTGTGTGTTTTTTTTCGCCGACAATTTGTCGCAAAAATGCAGTTGGCAAACATTTTGCAGCAATAAAATCATAAAATAAAATATTTGATTTACAAAATAAATAAACATGATTATGAATGACAATTTTACAATAAAATCACAGGAAATAATTCAAAATGCCTTAAATATTGCCCGCACCAACAATAATCAGTGTGTCGAAACAGCGCATTTGTTGAAGGCAATACTCGATGAAGATGACAGCATAGGCGTTTATTTACTTAAAAAAACAGGAGTAAATGTTGAATTGATTAATAAAAACCTTTCGGAAATTATTCAGCGATTTGCAAAAGTATCCGGTGGCGAACAGTATTTGAGCCGTAACGTCAATCAACTGATAACAAAAGCTTCGGATTTGGCATCCAAAATGGGCGACAGGTTTATTTCAATCGAACATCTTCTGCTCGGACTGTTATACGTTAATGATAATGTTTCTCAATTATTGAAAAATGCCGGACTTGGAATAGATGAATTGCAAAAGGCAATTTCAGACATACGCAAAGGTTCGAAAATAAACAGCGAAACAGCCGAAGAAACATACGATGCCTTGAATCGCTATGCTATAAATTTGAACGAAATGGCAAGAGCAGGCAAACTCGATCCTGTTATCGGACGCGACGAAGAAATCCGCCGCGTATTGCAAATACTTTCGCGCCGTACCAAAAACAATCCCATACTTGTTGGAGAACCCGGCGTTGGCAAAACAGCCATTGCCGAAGGAATTGCCCGCCGCATAGTGAACGGCGATGTTGCCGAAAATCTTAAAAACAAACAAATTTTTTCGCTCGACATGGGAGCGCTTATCGCAGGCGCAAAATATAAAGGCGAATTTGAAGAACGCCTGAAATCAGTAGTGAAGGAAGTAATTGCTTCCGATGGAAACATTATTCTTTTTATTGACGAAATTCATACTTTGGTAGGCGCAGGAAAAAGCGAAGGCGCAATGGATGCTGCAAATATATTGAAGCCGGCTTTGGCGCGCGGCGATTTACGCGCTGTGGGCGCTACAACTTTAGATGAATATCAGAAATATTTTGAAAAAGACAAAGCGCTCGAAAGACGTTTTCAGACGGTAATGGTTGATGAACCTTCGGTAGCGGATGCCGTGTCGATTTTGCGCGGATTGAAAGAACGTTATGAAAATCATCACAAAGTGAAAATAAAAGATGATGCAATAATAGCAGCCGTTGAACTCTCAAATCGTTATATTACATCGCGATTTTTGCCCGACAAGGCAATAGACCTGATTGATGAAGCAGCTGCAAAACTTCGTCTCGAAATCAATTCGGTGCCGGAAGACATTGATGAATTAGACCGTCGCGTAAGACAACTCGAAATTGAACGCGAAGCAATAAAACGCGAAAACGACAAACAAAAAACAGATTTGATTGCAAAACAGATAAGCGAACTGAACGAAAAACGAAATGTGTTGAGAGCAAAATGGGAAGACGAAAAAAATATTATTGATAAAATACAGAAAAACCGTCAACTCATTGAAGAGTTGAAATTACAGGCCGAAAATGCCGAGCGTAGCGGCGACTACGGAAAAGTAGCCGAAATACGTTACGGAAAAATTCGCGATGCAGAAGAAGAAAATAAAAAGTTGATTGAAAAAAAACATGAACTGCAAAAAGATTCCGCTCTTATCAACGAAGAAGTTTCGGAATCGGATATTGCCGAAGTTGTACAAAAATGGACGGGAATACCTGTCAGCCGAATGTTACAGAGCGAAACGGAAAAACTGCTTTCGATGGAAACAAAACTGCATGAACGTTTAGTCGGGCAAGACGAAGCAATACAGGCAGTTTCGGATGCAATCAGACGAAGTCGCGCCGGCTTGCAGGATGAAAAACGACCTATAGGTTCATTTTTATTTTTGGGAACAACCGGCGTTGGAAAAACAGAATTGGCAAAGGCATTGGCTGAATTTCTGTTTAACGACGAAAACATGATTACGCGTATCGATATGAGCGAATATCAGGAACGCCATTCTGTTTCGCGTTTGGTAGGCGCGCCTCCGGGATATGTAGGATATGACGAAGGCGGACAACTTACCGAAGCCGTACGGAGAAAACCTTATTCGGTTGTATTGCTTGATGAAATAGAAAAAGCACATCCCGATGTTTTCAATACCTTACTGCAAGTACTTGATGATGGACGCCTGACTGATAATAAAGGACGTACGGTAAATTTCAAAAATACAGTGATAATAATGACATCCAATGCAGGATCGCATATTATCCGAGACAATTTTGCAGAAGTTACTGCGAAGAACAAAGATGAAATTGTAGAAAAAACACGCAAACAGGTTATAGATTTGTTGAAACAGACAATTCGACCCGAATTTCTCAACCGTATTGATGAAATAATAATGTTTTCGCCGCTCGACAGCAATGACATAAAGCAAATAGTAAAGTTACAGATAAATGAAATACAAAAACGCCTTGCTGCTAACAATATTGAATTGGAAGTAAGCAAACATTCGATTGATTATATTGCAAAAAAAGCTTATGATCCCGTATTCGGAGCGCGTCCCGTAAAACGATTATTGCAACGCGAATTGATTAACGAATTATCGAAAAAGATACTCAATGGCGAAGTAAAAAACGACAGTAAAATCACCGTTGAATGCTTTGACGACCGATTAATCTTTATGAATTAAAAATACTTAACAGAAATTCGACGAATATTTTAAATATTTAACTTTTGTTGTGTTTCATTAAACGTAAAATGTAGTACTTTTGTGCTGTCAGGTGATGACAATGCATTTTCAGATGAAAATGTAGTTTTCATAGGTTAAGTTTTTAGGTTGGTTGAAGCCGTCCAATACTCCAAAGATTGGACGGTTTCTGCTTTTAAAAAGTTTGATAATATCAACCCAAATCTCAAAATTCGTAATAGATGTTTTTATACCCAAAACGAAGTATATCCAACTCGTCTGACTGAAGAACAGTACAAATTTACATGAATTTTCTTCATCCTTACAAATACAAAAATTATCAATGAGCGGATAATTTTGTCATTATCCGCTCTCTTGTTTTTTTACAAGGCAGTTAAAAAAATATTTTAAAACCTCGAAAACAACGTAAAAATCGGAGCAAA
>JAIRKV010000040.1 GCA_031259935.1 Prevotellaceae bacterium
CTGTCTGTATATTTGCATATAATCGCGAACAAAATCGAGAAAACGAATGGCTTCGTCGTCGGCAACTGCAATGCTTCCCGATGTTTGATACGCAACATGTACGTCGTGTCCCTGTTCCGAAAGTCGCGCCAGTGTTCCACCCATGGAAATTACATCATCATCCGGATGCGGACTGAATATTATAACCCGTTTAGGATAAGGTTTTGCACGTTCGGGACGTGTGGAATCATCGGCATTTGGCTTGCCGCCGGGCCATCCTGTTATCGTATGTTGTAATTCGTTGAATACTTTTATGTTTATATCGTATGCTGTTCCGCGTTCGGTAATTAAATCGTTCATACCGTTGTTGTTATAATCCTGCGAAGTGAGTTTCAGGACAGGCTTGTTCAGTTTTTCACAAAGCCAGAATACCGCGCGTTTTACCATCTTATTGCTCCATTTACAGTTACCAACAAGCCATGGAGTTCGTATACGCGTAAGATATGCCGCTGCCGATTCATCAATTATTACATTCATGTTAGGATGACTTTGCAAACACGAAGCAGGTACAAGGTCGCTTTGCTTTTCTTCGACAAGGCGCTGAATTATTTTTGCTTTTGATTCGCCCCACGCCATCAACATTATTTTTTTTGCGCTTAATATTGTTCCCAGTCCCATAGTGAAACAATACAGCGGAACGTTTTCTTCGCCATAAAAATCGCTTGCTTTGCCTATGCGTGTCGAAGTGTTGAGCGACAAAACACGTGTACGCGAATTTATTGCCGAGCCCGGTTCGTTTGCTCCTATTTGCCCTGCTCCATCAACACCTAAAATTTGAATATCAATTCCGCCTGCTTTTTCTATTTCTTTTTCAAAATTATTACAAAAATCGGCTATATTTTCTTTCGGTATGCCGCCATCAAACAAATGAATATTTTCTTTCCGAATATCAACATGATCGAATAAATATTCATACATATACCGATATCTGCTTTGCAGCGAATTGTTATCAACAGGATAAAACTCGTCGGTATTGAAAACAATAACGTTTTTGAAACTTAATTTTTGATTCCTGTAAAGATCAACAAGCGCATTGTATATTTGCACAGGTGTAGAACCTGCCGGCAATCCTAACACACAATTTTCTTTTTTGCCGTTTTTCTCGATTATTATTTTTGCAATTTCTTTTGCTACTAATTTTGATGCAACCTCGGCGCTCGAAAAAACAGATACATTCATGCGTTCCAAATGCTTTGCATAATCGGTTGCCTGTATTATATTATTATTCATTTTATATTTTAGTTATAAATTATAAGTTTTGAAAGTACAAAGATATGATATTTTTGGATTAATTTCAATTTTTTCAAAATATGGATGTTATTCCATTTAGATATCGTTTTCATTACATAACAGATAAATAAATATTTACCACTGTAATTATTGACTGTATTTTATTGTCGATTTAATGATTGAGAAATCTTAATATTTAAATTTGATATTACAAAGAATTTACATGTAAAACGTGATAAATGTCTATCATACAAGATGTAGTAATTACGGCAGAAATTAAAACCGTAGAAAATATTAGCAGATTATCGCTCTTTCGAAAAATAAACTGTGAATCGAAAGATAAAAAATACCTTTTCATTGATCAGGCACATAATTCAAAATATTTATATAAATTTGCATATTGTAAACATCAAAAATTATATGAAAAAGACTTTATTTTTATTTTCAATTGCAACGATTATGCTTGCATCATGTTCGCAAAAATTTGACGAACGCACCTGGATTCGCATAAATCAAACGGGATATTATCCCGAAGCGACAAAAATCGCAGTTTTCATTACAAAAGGCGATGCCGAAATAAAACAGTTTTCAATCTGCGACTCGGCAAGCGGAAAAATATTGAAAAGTTACGACAATATCCGGCAAACGGGAGAATGGAGCGTATTTAAACACACCGCACGACTGAATTTCAGTGATTTTACGGATAAAGGAACTTATTACATATCAGCAAATAATATAAAATCCGGTTATTTCAGAACAGGCGATAATATTTACGACGGCGCATCCGATTTTTTGTTAAGATATATGCGGCAACAGCGATGCGGTTTTAATCCTTATATAAATGAAAAATGTCATCAAAACGATGGATTTATCATTTATCACCCGACAATGGAAGGCAAAATGATTGATGTTACAGGCGGATGGCACGATGCCGCCGACCAGTTGCAATATGTTACAACTTCGGCAAATGCCGTATATACAATGCTTTTGGCGTATCAACACAATCCCGAAGTTTGGACGGATGAATATGATGCATTGGGATTGCAGGGCGCAAACGGTATTCCCGATATTCTTGACGAAGCAAAATGGGGAATGGACTGGCTTGTGAAAATGAATCCGCAAAAAAACATGATGTTTGCCCAGATTGCCGACGACCGCGACCACAAAGGTTTTCGCATTCCTTCGCACGATTCGGTCGATTATGGCAAAGGCGCCAATATTCGTCCTGTTTATTATGTTACGGGCGAACCTCAAGGACTTTTCAAACACAAAAATAAAGCAAAGGGAGTTTCATCCGTTGCCGGAAAATTTGCTTCTGCATTTGCTCTCGGCTCTCGAATTTTGAAACCTTATTATCCCGAATATTCCGAAAATATTGCAAAAAAAGCCATTGACGCCTACGAATACGGAATATTGAAACCGGGCGCTACGCCAACCGCTCCGGGAACTGCTCCGTATCATTACGAAGAAGAAAATTATGTTGACGATATGGAACTTGCAGCAGCAGAACTTGCAATCGTAACCGGCAATGCAAAATATATTGACGAAGCGGCAAACTACGGAAAACAGGAACCTGTAATTCCCTGGATTTTGAATGACACGGCACGACATTATCAATGGTATCCGTTTGTAAACACAGGACATTATCGAGTTGCAGAATCAGGAAATGAAAACCATAAAACGGAATTTGTGAAATACATGAAAGAAGCCATCGATATTATTGCAGAACGCGCAAAACATAATCCTTTTAATGTGGGAATTCCTTTTATTTGGTGTTCAAACAATTATGTGGCAGCAATGCTTACTCATATTGAATTATACAAAAAACTTTCGGGCGATAACAGTTATGATGAACTTGAATCATCATTACTTGACTGGCTGTTCGGATGCAATCCGTGGGGAACAAGTATGATTTGCGGATTGCCTGCGTGGGGAGATACGCCCGAAGATGTTCATGCAATTTATAACAATTTGATGAATGGAAAAATCGATGGAGGATTGATTGACGGTCCCGTTCGTGCAAGTATTTTCAATTCTTTACAGGGAGTTGAAATGAACGATGCTGACGAATATGCTGAAATGCAGCCTGTTGATAAATTTGTTTATCACGACGATCATGGCGATTTCTCAACCAACGAACCAACAATGGATGGCGTAGGATTTTTAACTTATTATTTATCAACTATCGAAAAAAGAGGAAGAAAATGAGTTTTTAATGCATGGAATTTGACGATTGTTAAAAAATCACTGCTGTCCGATAAAATTTATAATTTATCATAAATCTGCATTATTCGGTTGATAATCAAGCGCTGTTTTTGTTTGTTATTGCGAGCCGTTT
>JAIRKV010000042.1 GCA_031259935.1 Prevotellaceae bacterium
AACTTCGGCAACTTCAATTTTTTCGGTTGCTTCGTCCGCTTCGGCAACGGTCAAAGTTTCTTCGGCGGAAATAATTTCTTCATTTTCGGATTTTTGCTCCGCAACTTCATCGATTTTAACTTCGGCAACTTCAATTTTTTCGGTTGCTTCGTCCGATTCGTCTTCTTTCACAGTGTCAGTTGTTATTTTTTCAACTTCAACAGTAGTTTCGATATTGTTTTTTACATTATCGAATTGCTCATCTTGAACAGAATTTGTGTTGTTAACATCCATAGCATTACATTTTTATTACACCGCGCAAAAAATATTTCTACGCATTAAGACTGCGAAGGTAATAATTTTTTAATGATTACAAAAATTATTAACCTGATAATCTTTTTATCCGACAAATCAAACCCGAATAATTTGCTTAATGTATTGAATTCGACTGCCAATATCGAATGTTGCCAAATGATTACAAATTTTCCGTATATTCAAGTATCGCCATTATTTGCTTCGTTTTATTATATTGATATTCAATGAAATAAATTTTTAATAAAATTTAAACAGTTTTAGTATCTTTAAAATTTATAATTTTGTAAAATGAAATTTTATGTAATAACTTAAACAGTCGGGCGAAAGTGAAAACCTGTATCAAAAATATTGATATTTACAGTGAAGGCGGTTTTATTCAAAACGGCTCGCTTGTTATTGACGGAGAAATAATTTCTGCAATATATGCCGAGCCTGTAACGCCAAATGATGTAAAAATAATAGATGGTAAAAATCTTATTGCAATTCCGGGTTTTATTGATTCGCACTGTCACGGCGGCGGCGGTTTTGACTGCAACAAAGGCGATTTGGAATCAATGTTGGGAATGCGTGATTTTTATGGTGCGCACGGCGTAACTCTTATTTATCCTTCACTTGCGGCAAATGATTTATCTACAATCAAAAAGGGTTTGGAATCTATTCGCAAAGCCATGAAACTTAACGAATCGGGAAAAACGCAAATAGGCGGATGTCATCTTGAAGGTCCGTTTTTAAATAAAGTATATAAAGGTTCGCAGGCAGAAGAACACATACTTGCAATTAATGATGAATATCTGAAATTATACGAAGATTACAAAGATGTAATAACTCGCACGACCATAGCGCCCGAAGTCGAACGGAATGTTGAATATTTTCCTGCAATAAAGGCTATGGGAATACAAATCTCGATAGGACACAGTTGCGCAACCATAAACGAAGTTGAATATGCCGTAAGCAAAGGCGCAACAAGCGTTACGCATCTTTATAATGCAATGTCGCAAACAAAAAAAGAAGGACCTTTCAGAGTAGGAGGCGTTGTAGAAGCAGCATTAACTTTCGATTCGCTTTATGCGGAAATTATTGCCGATGGTTATCATTTACCAAAGGAATTGCTGCAAATTGCCTGTAAATGCAAAGGCGCCGATAAATTAATAATCTGTTCGGATGCAAACATGGCTGCAGGTTACGGACACGGACAAATTATTCACACCTGCGGAATGACTTATGTTATCGAACACGGAGTTGCGATGAACGAAATGCGAACATCGCTTGCATCTTCAATTTCGCCAATCGACACAATGGTACGCCATTTGATTTTTGATATAAAATTTCCGATTGCGGATGTTCTGAAAATGTCGAGCGCAACAGTTGCAAAATTATTGAATATATATATGTGCAAAGGTTCGATAAGTTTCGGGAAAGATGCTGATATTAATATAGTTGATAAAAATTTTGATATAGTAATGACTTTGTGTAAAGGCAAAATAAATTTAAATCATTAAATTATGTATACTGATAAAATAAAAAAACTTTTGAAACGTTATGCAGGAAGTAAATACGTTTTGACGCTGGCAGTATTCGGCGCCTGGCTTATATTTTTCGACAATGCAAATATAGCAGGCTGGATAAGCGATTTGAATGATGTTGAAAACAAGCGAAAACAAAAAATGCATTATCAAAAAGAAATAGAGCGCATGAAAGAAAACATTAAAGATCTTAACGAAAATGATGAATCTCTTGAAAAATACGCTCGCGAAAATCTGTATTTCAAAAATGATGATGAAGACGTTTATGTGATTGAAGAAGATGAAGAATAAAAGAAAATTTTAATCACACGTTTCCTTTAATAAGCGTTGAAATCATTTATTATAAAAAAGCATATTATTTTTATTAATAAACTGATAAAAAGCGCATTTCAGATAGTTGCTTTTTGTTTTTATACGCAAAGAACGCCGACTGTTTTGCTAATTTTGCGATAATATTTTTTAACTGTGCCACAATCTGAAATGCTTTCTGTTTTTTTTGACATTTATCGGTTAAAAATGCTTTTTGCTCATTCTGTTTTTTCTGCACTTATTGCCGTTGCTTCTTTGCGACTTGCCCGATTTTGACCTTCGATGAATATTTCCGTAAAAGTTATTTTCTTCATTATGATACTGTTTTTGCCTTTTTCCTTCTTTGGCTACATCCAATGCAAATGCAGTTCGATTGTTTCTGTAAAAAGCATTTACAAGTTGTTTCGACTGGTCGGCAAATACATCAAAAAACGTAAATTTATTGGATATTTCAATATTGCTTATGTTTATTGATTTGTCGTTGGTTATATCATTTATAAGTCCTAAAACCGCACGGGGCGAAGCGTTTTGTTTAGCGCCGAAATTTATTTTCATTCTTATGCGCTGTCCGCGTTTAGATGTTTTTTCATCATTATTTCGTTCGTAATTACGTTCTTTTGGTAATTTCTGATTTGGTTTGTCGGGAATATTCAAATCAACCGCATTTTTGTAATAATCAAGAAATCTGTTAAATTCCAGAGAGACAAAGCGCCGTATAATGTCTTCTTTTTGAAGATAGTCGAGTTTTTTGAATACATGAGGAAGAAACTGGTCGATTTGTTCATCGTTTATCTGCACATGTTCCATTCGCTCTATCAAATAAAAAAGCTGACGTTTACAAATATCCAGCCCTGATGGAACACTTTCTTTTTTGAATGTTTTTTTCACCATACGTTCTATCGTACGGATACGATTTTGTTCGCGCGTATGAATGATTGAAATAGCAATGCCTTTTTTGTTTGCTCTTCCTGTTCGCCCGCTGCGATGAGTATAAATTTCAACATCATCGGGCAAGTTATAATTTATAATATGAGTCAGGTCGTTTACATCAAGTCCGCGCGCTGCAACATCCGTAGCAACAAGTATCTGTAAATTGCGGATACGAAATTTGTTCATTACCGAATCGCGCTGCGGCTGGCTTAAATCGCCATGAAGAGCATCTGCATTATAGCCGTCGCGCATAAGTTTTTCGGCAACTTCTTTTGTTTCCTGCCGAGTGCGGCAAAATACTATTCCATAAATATCGGGATTTATATCAACGATGCGTTTAAGCGCCAGATAACGGTTTGATGCCTGAACGGTGTAATAAATATGTTCGACATTGTCGCTGCCCGAATTGCGGATTCCTATGGAAATGGATTTTGAATCGTTCATGTATTTTTGTGCAATCTGCTCAATTTCTTTAGGCATTGTTGCCGAAAAAAGCAATGTGCGGCGTTCGTCGGGAACGCTTTGCAGAATTGTTTCCAAATCTTCCTGAAAACCCATGTTAAGCATTTCGTCGGCTTCGTCGAGCACTAAAAATTGCACGCTGTCGAGTCTTACCTTTTTTCTGTTGATAAGGTCAATCAAGCGTCCCGGCGTTGCAACAAGTATTTGTGGTTGCTCGGTCAACTGTTTTATTTGCGATGAAATATTTTCGCCGCCGTAAACGGGAACAATTTTTGTTTTTGACATGTATTGCGAATAATTTTTCAAATCGTTTGAAATTTGAATACACAATTCGCGCGTAGGCGATAATATCAAAACCTGAATTTGTTTTTTGTCGCTGCTGATTAAATTCAATAAAGGCAAACCGAATGCAGCTGTTTTTCCTGTTCCTGTTTGCGCCAGTGCAATTAAATCGCACGTTTCGTTCATTACGAACGGAATTACCTGTTCCTGTACAGGCATGGGATTTTCAAAACCTAAAAAGTCAACCGCATTAATTATTTCGTTGCGTAATCCCAAATTTTCAAAAGTTGTCATAATAAATATAGTGTTTACACGCTTGATTTGTACGGGCTTGAAGATTCTTTTTATATAATTCGCATTATATAATTTTGATTTGTATAATTAAATATGTTATTATTTAAAACGTGTAATCCCACAAAAGCGAAAGGCTGTAACCTTATAGAATTTTATCAAGAAAATACTAAACAAACGTTTATTAAAATTGGGCGCAAAGGTAATAAAAAATATTACCGTGCAATAAATTTTTAGAATAATTAACGGCTGCCCGATAAAAAATCGGTAACGAAATACTGCAACAGACTTTATTTTCGTTTCGTTTGAGTATTCGAAAAATATTGATTTTCTCTATATTAATGCTGTCGTTCGATATACATAATGAGTGCAGATTTTAAACCGTAAAAAAACCATGAAGATTTTAATATCAGTTGATAATAAATGTTAATCACCGTTATTTCGCTAATACATTGATAATATTTCTTAATTTTGCAGTAAATTTAATATTTTAAAATATGAGCGAGAAAAAAATTGATTTGAAAAAAATATTATCCATATCGGGATATTCGGATTTGTTTGTATTTATAGGAAAAACAAAAAACGGCATTATAGCCGAAAATATTAACGACAAAAAAAGAACCGCTTTCGGCGAATCGGCAAAAGTAAGCGCACTGTCGGATATATCGGTATTTACCAGTGCGGAAGAACTTTCACTGTCGGCAGTGATTGAAAAAATAAAAGAAAAAGAAAACAGTAATGCCATAAATATCGAAGTCAAAAAAGTTGCGCCCGAAATTCTTAAAAAATATTTTGAAGAAATATTGCCCGATTACGATCGCGACCGTTTATATGTTTCGCACATGAAAAAAATACTTGACTGGTACAATCAGTTGCAAAGTAACGACATGCTCGATTTCGAAAAAGATGATACGGCAAAAGATACGGATACCAAAGAAACCTGATAAAAATCTTTTTCCTGTTTTATTTCTGTCGATATTGCTGTCGTGCAATAATGCTGCGCAAAACAAAATCGCCGATTCCAAAGATTTCAATTTGCCGAATATTCCTGTCGTCATAACAGATAAGCAGGAAGCATGTAAATATATTGCTCTTAATTACTGGAACGATTTTGATTTTGCCGATTCGCTGGCATACCGGCAGACAACAAAACAAATATTTACCGCATTTCTGAATGTATTGCAATACGTTGATTTGCAAACGATTTCGCAAAGTATGGAAAACATGATGCAAAAAGCCGAATCCGACAGTATTGCATATATACGCTTTGTCGATATTTGCGGGCAATATCTTTATGATGCAAATTCGCCTTATCGCAACGATGAACTGTATATTCCCGTTTTACAAAGCATATTGAAAACAAATATAATCGACGGAAATTATAAAATCACTGCCGAATATCGTCTGAAAATGGCAATGAAAAACAGAACAGGAAATCAGGCAGCCGATTTTGAATATGCGCTTGAATCGGGAAAAACTCGCAAACTGTATGATATAACAACTGAATTTGTTTTACTGTTTATAAACAATCCCGGCTGTACTGCCTGCAAAGAATATATC
>JAIRKV010000113.1 GCA_031259935.1 Prevotellaceae bacterium
CCTCAGGTGTGAATAATAGTTTCAGCGCCACGCTTTTTGTTGTAATAATTTTCCGTATGGCGCTTACGGAATTATGACAAAATTATGGAAAATAAAAGAATTTTTCCCGACAGCGTTATAAATCAGTCGTACGAACAAATTGTTGTTGAATACGGCAAACGCACAAAAATTTTATATCATGTTATATTGTTTGCCGTTGTTGTGGCTTTTGTTTCACTGTTTTATATTTATATTGATGTAGGAATTACGGCAACGGGAATAATAAAACCGAGAGGCGAGCGCAATATCGTAACAGCGCCTGCAAGCGGCAAAATTGAATTTGTGAAACTTGCCGAAAATATTCTTGTCAGCAAAGGCGACACGCTTTTTATTGTCGTTTCCGAAGCAATAACAGCCCAAATTCCTGCATTAAATCGCCGCAAGGATGAAATCGGCAATATGATACTCGACCTGAACAATATGCTTGATTCAAAAAACGCATTCAATCTTCAAAGTCCTGTTTATATTCGAATATATAACCATTATGAAACGCAACTGAAAGAATTACAGCACAAAAACAGCGTTTGCAAAACTGCGTACGAACGCGAAAAAAAATTATTCGACAAAGGCATTACCGCCGCTGCCGAATTTGAAAAATACGAAGCCGACTATAAAAACGCACAACTTGCCATAAACACATTCATGCGCGGACAGCGCGCTCAATGGCAATCGGATAAGATTTCATACGAAAACGAATTGAGCGACATTAAAACAAAACTTGCACAAATAGAAATACAAAGCGCCGAAACGGTTGTAACTGCAACTGTCGATGGCGTAATACAGCGTATAGAAAGCGTAAGCAATGGTTCGTACGTTCACGCAGGACAGCAATTAGTTGAAATTGCTCCCGACGGCAATCTGCTTGCCGAATGTTATGTTACATCCAGCCATATCGGATTGCTGGCAAAAAATTTACCTGTGCGAATGCAGATTGATGCATTCAACTACAATCAGTGGGGAATGCTGGATGGCAAAATTATTGATATTGCCGAAGACATAACAATAACAAACGAAGCAAGTTATTACAAAATTTACTGTTCGCTTACACAGAACCATTTGCAGTTGAAAAACGGATACAAGGCTTATGTAAAAAAGGGAATGAAAGTAAACGCGCATTGCATTGTAAATCGCCGCAGCCTTTTTCAATTGCTGTACGATAAAATTGATGACTGGATAAATCCTGCACAAAAACAAACTGCAAATTGAAAGTTTTTGAATATATAAACAAACTTGCTCTTTTTCACACACTTGTTATGCAGGAACGTACAGGCACACCTCACGAATTTGCCGAACGTTTGGGCGTTGACAGGGCAACCGTTTATAATATTTGCAACGAACTGCGCTCGCACGATATCGAAATTGAATATTCGCGATTGCGGCAGACTTTTTATTACAAACATCCCGATTTGGTAGAAATACGCTTAATCATACGGCAGCACAGCGATTACAGTAATGATAAAACATGAATAGAACAAGCACTGTTAAATTATATTAAAGGCGCAAAAATATTCTTCCGTATGTTATTTTTAGACGGAAGTCCCGTTATTTTGCGTTTGCAAAAGACGGCAGGACACAGCGCGCAGGTTTTGTTGTTTTTTGAAAATTAACTTATTGTATAATATTAAAATTTAAAAATTATGACAAAAAAATTTGAACTTTCCACTTACGGAGTGGAAGAAATGAACCAAAAAGAATTGATTGATGTTGAAGGTGGTAGCGTAATTGGTGTTGTGCTGTTAATTATTTTAGGTATTGGAGCATTAATCGGAGCTGGTCTGCTAAATAATTATTTAAGTGAAAATTATTATTTAGATTATCAGGGCATTAATTCAGATGGATATCCTCAATATGAATTAAAGCGTAAATTTTGGACAGTTGACGATGGAGCAATACCAACAGCAGATTAACCAACAATAGAGTGTAAGAGGCTGTTGTTTATTTAGGACTATTGCCTTATCTTTGTAAAATTAATATAACATTATAATAACATGAAATCTAAATTATTATTTATAATATTTTTTTTCCTATGTCCTTTATCGGCGGCGTACACGCAAAATATTATTTTACGAGTAACAAGCGAAGATGAAAAAATATGGGGTGCACATGTTGCTATAAACAGTAATGTTGTTACGATAACCGATGTGAATGGAATTGCAAAAATAACTGCAAATATTAAAGATAAGATTCAAATAACATATATGGGATATCATGATGAAACATTTACTGTTAAAGACAGATACATTGCAAATGAAAATATAATTAACATTGAATTAAAACCTGTTTTTTTCAATATTGATGAGGCAAAAATAATAGTTAAAAAAGATGATAAAGATATATTAAAGCAAAAACTAAAGAAAAGACTTAAATTACGAAACAGTAAAGATTCTATACCATTTACTATTACTGACACTATAACTGTACCCGATACAATTGATGTTGGATATTCTTTATTGATAAATGGTAAAGCCATTTTTAGATTGAGAAGAAGACAACCATCGATAACATCTGTTTCGGTTAATTTATTAGAAAAATTCAATGCAGATGTTTCTTCATCTGCACCGCAAGATTCAATAGAATTGCATGTATCTAAAATAACTATGCATGAAATAGGCAATAGCATGTGGATAGCCGATGCAATTTGCAGATTAAATAAAAATTTGAAAATATTTTATAGAGGGAAAGAAAATAATTGTGATATATTTTATTTTTCATTAGCAAAAAACACAAATTATAAATACAATGGATTGTTGTATGTAAATACAAATGGTATTATAGAAAGGATAAAGAGTAATTATATATCATATACAACTAATTTTTCAACTTATCATCTCAATACAAAGTTTAAATATTTCGAAACAGATAATACTATTTTACCTGAATATTATTTAAGAACAACATATTATGTAAATAATAAATTGGAAATAAAACAAAAAAAATATTCAAAATTGGTTTTTAAATACAGTAAATGAAAATTAAATTATTAAATGTGTCTCTTTTTATAAAAAATATTCTTCCGTATGTTATTTTTAGACGGAAGTCCCGTTTCTTTGCATTTGCAAAAGATGACAAACTACAGCGCGCAGGTTTTGTTGTTTTTTGAAAATTAACTTATTGTATAAT
>JAIRKV010000124.1 GCA_031259935.1 Prevotellaceae bacterium
ACCGAAGATGCCGTGAGCCTTATCATAAACGGTTATGCAAAGGAAGTGCTGAATAAACTGCCGATGGAATTTGCCGTTGAAGCTCAAAAATTATTGCAAATATCGCTCGAAGGAAGCGTCGGATAAATAACGGTTATTTGGTCTTTCGTTATTTCCAAACCCTTTCGGGGTTTGCTTTTCAGAACGTATTTGCGAGCTTAGGCGAAGCAATCCGGAAAACGACAAACTATAGATTGCTTCCCGTTTCGCAGTTCGCAAATGAGGAATAAACAAACTTTGTAATGTTAAACATTTTTTGTCAAATAATTTTGATTGGTTAATTTTTTTTATATCTTTGCTCCCGAATTATAAAACTGCGGATAACAATAAACATATAAATTATGATATAAAACTGCAAAAACAGCAGAGGACGCAGAGAAACGATTTGAGTAACAATAAACATATAAACATGATATAAAAGAAAAAAACGCGCATAAAGCGCACAAAAAAAGATATATAAAGATAGCGTTTTAAGAAGATTCTTGTCATTGAAAATTCGACACTTTCAAAGTAGATTTAAGAATAAAGTAAACGTTCGCAGATTGCGGACTTTTTATTTAAATCTACAGGTTGTCGAATACCTCAATGGCGGATAATAAGTCCGCTTTTTTATTTGTATAAATTTGAGAATGAATTTAATAAAAATAATTTTTAATTTAAAAGTTGCGCCCGACACGAACAAGGGATAAAAAAATGAAAAAAACAATAATATCAATTATGCTGATTGCCGCAGGTATTTTTACTGTTTCATGCGGTTCATCCACAGTTACCAGGACTCCTAATATAACAGTAAGCGTGAGTCCAGGCGTATTGCTTTCAAAAAAGACTCCAATAGTAGTTACAGCGGAGTATAGAAGCGAAGTATTGTCTACGGAAACCGCATTGCAGCAAAACAGCTACAGAGTAGTTTCGGCTGCTACCAGCATCGATCGTTATCCTAACATTGATGTATTACTCGAAGCGCTTCAATCTTCTACTGTTTATGTAATGTATGTTGATTACAACGGCGCTTACTACGGAAAACTTAAAATTACAGACCAGAAAACTGGACTGATTGTTTTGTCTGCAGAGTGGGAGGACATCCGTGATTTCAAAAAAGTAGTAGCGGAAATGGATAAATATTTTCGTTAAGATTTGAGGCTCGATTTGTGCCTGTGCGGTTACGGAAACAGGCATAAAGACTTCGAAACAGACATGAAGTTCTGCATAGCGCGGCTTGCGTAATGAGCCGTGCTATCGCTGTTTTTTATCATGTCAAAATTTTTATATAGTTTTGCAGCCGGAATTGCTAATCTAAAAATAGACTGTTCCGGTTAAAAATAAATCATAAATTAATATAATGGATTTTTTCAGCATAGAAAACATATTATTTACGATAGGTAAACAGGAAGTCAGCTGGCTTGAACTTTTTTCTACAGTCAGCGGACTTGTCTGCGTATTTTTAGCATCGCGGGGAAAAAGTATAAACTTTTGGATAGGTTATTTTTATACGGCATTACTGTTTTTACTTTTCATGCAAAAACATCTTTATTCAAGCATGTTACTGCAACCCGTATCGCTCGTAATTGCGATTTTCGGACATTACAGATGGACGCATCCCCGACATGGCGAAAAAATCAATAAACAGAACGAACTTAAAGTTACGGTATTGACTAAAGACAGACGAATTTTACATATCTGTTTAGTAATAATATTCGGAGCGGTTTGGGGATTTGTTTTGAGCAGATTAAATTCGATGTTTCCAAACATATTTCCGCCTGCACGTTTGCCGTTTTTGGATGCAACAATCACAATGTGCATTTTGACCGCACAGTATTTATCGGCGCAGAAAAAACTTGAATGTTGGGCGGCATGGCTTACGGTGAACGCAACAAATATGACTCAATATCTGCTCGTCGGATTAATATTCATGCCTGTCGTTTGTCTTGGTTATATTATATTTGCAATAACCGGAATCAAAATATGGACAAAAGAATACAAAGAAAGCGGCAAAACTAAATAGTCGTTCCTTAATAAGTGGTGAAATCATTTATTATAAACATTTATAAATGTAAATTATCGAATAAAAATACCGTGTTTTACGTACATACAGGCTAAAAGTCGGCAAAACAGGAACAGTTTTTTCTTCTTTGTGTTCGTCATTGCGAACTGCGAAGCAGTGAAACCCGCAGGGTTCGGCGTAGCCAACCAACCGAAGTGCAGTGGAGCTCAACGAAGTTAATCCAGAATTATGTCCTGTTTTCTTCTGGATTGCTTTGTCGCTGCGCTCCTCGCAATGACGAAGAAAAATATCCCGTTAGGGATAGAATGTTGGTAAAAATTTCATCGCAACAAAGATTATGTGTGGAACAGCGACGGTTTTTTGAGTCATCTGCGGCAACCCGCACGTGATGCACAAAGAGATGTGGTTTCTATCGAGCGATGCATCCCTATGAATAAGTGGAATATTCGCTCGCTCTTTACGAACAGACATCACCACAACAATAATATTTCCGTTGTTTGTATCTCATACAAAAAAGCAGCAGGAAATATTTTTTTGCAAAAGATGCAAAAAATAACCAAATTTAACCTTGCGATATTTGATAATTTGCTATCTTTATATCAAATAATAAACAATAACAGCCATGAAAAAGAATGTAAAACTTGCTCGAAACGGCATAAAATAAAGGCTTTCTGATAATATTTAGAAAGCGGAAAATCTTTTACAAATGCAAAAATACGATTAGATAAATTTAATTATTTGTTAAAATTAATAATTATAAACACAAAATTTTCAGAACTGAATATTAATAACTAAAACACAAAAGACATGAAAAAGACAATTTTTAAAACAGCAGCAATATTGCTGATTTTGGTGGGAATGATTTCTTCTTGTGGGAAAGAAAA
>JAIRKV010000132.1 GCA_031259935.1 Prevotellaceae bacterium
CACAAAGCACAGGTCTGGATTAACTCCGTTGAGCTCCGCTACGCTTCGGTTGCTTCGCTTCGCTCTCAATGACGTGTTGCTTTTCTGTTTTGCCTCCATATTGTTCTTTATTTTTTAAAATCTTTAAATTATTAAATCTTTAAATGTCATTTCGAGGAACGCCTCCGAGGTCTCGGTGATACTTTCAGAATGTGCCGCAACTGCCGTCGAGGTCTCGGTGATACTTGCAGAATGTTCTGAAAACGCCACAGAGGTCTCGAGGATACTTGCAGAATGTTCTGAAAACGCTGCCGAGGTCTCGGTGATACTTGCAGAATGTTCTGAAAACGCCACCGAGGTCTCGAGGATACTTGCAGAATGTTCTGCAAACGCCGCCGAGGTCTCGATGATACCTGCAGAATGTTCTGCAAACGCCACCGAGGTCTCGAGGATACTTGAAGAATGTTCTGCAATCGCCGCCGAGACCTCGGCGGCGTTTGCCGCAATGCCGGAATTTCTATCATATTTTATCCCTAACGGAATATTTTCTTTGTTCGTCATTTCATTCCTCGCAATGACGCGTGCTGCTTGCTTTTATGTCAAAATAAAACCGACAGAAATAATGTCGTATTATTGCTGATTTTTTTATTTTTAAGGAGCGACTAAAATAAGATTTAAACAGTTTTTTTCTTAAAATATCCCAATAAATAATTACTTATTTGTCTGAATTTAGTAATAAATGGGGATTGTATCAGGCGAAAAAACAAAATACCTTTGTGCCGTAAAATATTTAAGAGTTTATGACTATATATTTTGTATGATGAAAAAGTTTTTTTTTGTTTTTAGTTTTACATTGATTTGTGCAGGTACAACATTGAATGTGTCTGCACAAACAATTAGAATCGATACCGTTGCAAGTCCGATTAGGACATCGCGCCTCACTTTGGGCGGCTATGGCGAAACCGTAATGCAACGTATGTTTTACAGTGATCATCCGGCTCGTTATGCTTATCCCGAAACATATAAAGATAAATCGCATGGACGATTTGATTTGCCTCATGTAGTATTTTATGCAGGTTATGAATTTGGCAAAGGCTGGAGGCTTTCTGCCGAAATTGAATTTGAACACGGCGGAGCAGGCTCAACTTACGAAATCGAAAAAACCGAAGCGGGCGAATATGAAACCGAAATTGAAAAAGGCGGCGAGATTGCCATAGAACAGTTTTGGATTGAAAAAACATGGTCGTCTTATGCCAATCTGCGCATGGGACACATAATTGTGCCTGTCGGTATTACAAATCAATATCACATGCCGACCGATTTCTTCTCCGTACTGCGTCCCGAAGAAGAATCGGGAATATTGCCGTGTACATGGCACGAAACAGGAATCAGTTTTTGGGGAAAAAGCGATAAATGGCGTTACGAAGCGATGTTTATTGCAGGGCTCGACGCCGAACGTTTCAGCAACGAAGGCTGGATTGCCGACGGCTCTACTTCGCCATACGAATTTAAAATCGCAAATACTTATGCGGGCGCTTTGCGCATCGACAACTATTCAATCAAAGGACTGCGCATCGGGTTGAGCGGTTATTACGGCTACAGCGCCGAAAATACACTTAAACAGGAAAGATATTCCTCGCGCAATGTAAAGGGAATTGTTAGCATCGGCGCATTCGATGCCGTATACAACGACAATAATATTCTTGCACGCACCAATATAATATACGGAAATTTGGGCGGTTCCTATGATATTTCGATTGTAAACAAACGCTTGCCATCGGCAAGTCCTTCGCCACGCACGGATGTAGCATCGGACGTATTGAGTTTCTATCTGGAAGCCGGATATGACATATTATCTCTATTTGAAAAAACCAAAAACAAAGACGACAAATTATATATATATGCACATTATGGATTTTATGATTCAATGTATAAAACAGCAGAAGGAATACAGGATAAAAAATGGTGCAGAAAGAATATATTAAGCGCAGGAATAAATTATTTTCCCATGTCGGGATTAGTTATAAAAGCAGAATATTCGCTGCGCAAATTTGTTTTGCCTTACAACAATGAACCCGCAATATCGCTTGGAATAGGATATTCGGGGCTTTTTAATTGAAATTAATTAATAAATAAAATTTATATGAAAAAGTATCTAAAAAAATCAGGACTTTTAACAGCAGTCGCAGCGCTGCTGATAAGCATGGCATCATGCGAAAAAGATAATGTCAATAAGGGCGACGTCAACAATGATGAAACCTACAAGGCAATTTTAAAAGAATATGCAGACGAAGTTGTAGTGCCTACATACAGATTAATGGCAGAAGCAGCGCTCGAAATGCGTACAGCCAACGAAGCATTGAAAAATTCTCCTTCGTCAGCAAACATAGCCGCAGCAGCAGCAGCATGGATGAATGCCCGTATTTTCTGGGAAGAAAGCGAAGCGTTTTTGTTCGGACCCGTAGGCGAAGATGCATTTGACATAGATGGTCATATTGATTCGTGGCCTTTGGAAATAGACAACATTGATGAAGTGCTGGCAAATGATGCAGCCGGACTTACAGGAGAAATTGCATGGAGCGATTTGGATGCCGAAGTTATTGGTTTTCATACAACCGAATATCTTCTTTTCAGAAATGGAAATCCGCGCCTGCTTGAAGACATGACGTCTGCCGAACTTAAATATTTGACGGCAGCAACCGATGCTCTTGTCTGGGATTGCGTGCTGGCTTATGTTGCATGGGCAGGTGAAGAGAATGTATCACAGGAAATCAGAACAGTATTTAATGAAAATCCGGATGTTGTGGCGCTGTTAAACAGCAGTTCAACTTTCAAAAACTTTGCCGACAAACTTAAAAATGCAACAGGCAACTATGCAGGATCTTTTGTAGCTGCAATAAGCGAAATTTCGGATGGAGCAGCAGATATTGCCGACGAAGTAGGCGCAACAAAAATCGAATCTCCTTATGTGAACGAAGCCGTTTTGGAAGTAGAATCATGGTACAGCTGGCACTCGCTCGATGACTATCAAAACAATATTAAAAGTATAAAAAATGCATATTACGGAGGCAGAGGAGCAACTTCGCCAAAAACAAATTCGATCAGCGCTTTTGTGGCAAGCAAAAATCCGCAACTTGATACGCAAATCAAGGCAAAAATCGACGACTGTATTGCCAAAATAGCTGCCATAGGCACAGGCGGTAAATCTTTTTACGAAGTTGTTCGCGACCAGATTAATGCACAATACGTAGACGCAGCCGTAGATGCCTGCGCCGAACTGGGAGATTTTTTTAAACAGATAAGCAGCAACATTATAGAATAAAATTATAAAAATTAAGAGTTTATAAATTACCCGATATTCCGTAGATATTATACCTTTGTGTATCTATGGGATATTTGGTATTTAAAAAAACATACAAATATGAGAATAACAAATAAATTTATACTTGCAGCAGTTTGTCTGCTGATTATGTCAGCCTGTTCAAACAGCGATGAACCGCCCGTAAAAGGCGAATACAGCGAAGAATATTATGCCGGAGGTAAAAACGGAACGGTATTTATCACATCTTCGTTTGCATACAAGCAACCAATGCCCGTAATCGACCGGGATCCGAATCTTTACCGACAGTTTATGCGCGGCGAACGCCTTGCCGATAAAAGTTTTGTTGCATCCGAAGATATGGCATATTCGGGTTTGGGTCCCGTATATATACGAAAATCGTGTATTGCCTGTCATCCGAGTTACGGAGGACACAGCCGAAGAGTGGATAAATACGATTCAAACGACAGTCATTGCGGCTATTTACTTATGATTTACAATCCGAATGAACCAAATTTGCCATTAGCATCAAAATATTTTACGGGAATGACGCAAACGCGCGCCGTATCTCCGTTCAAACCGCCCGTTGATGAAGCGGGAATTACGATTGAATGGAAAAATCATATCGATGAATATGGAAACAGATATGAAGATGGAACAGCATATTCGCTGATTTATCCCGAAGTGTCGATTGCGCAGAATGCAATTTTATTCGACGACTTCGATATGAGCCTGCATGCAGCAAGCATCGAAGCCACTATCGGAATTTACGGCACGGGGTTGCTTGATGCAATTTCGGACGACGACCTGCGCGCACAGTGGCAGGAAGAACAGACACGCGGATACTGTGCAGGCGTTATCGGCGCCGATATAGACGAAACGGGGCTGAATCCGTATTTCCCCGGAAAACATCCCGGACGTTTCACCTATCTCTGTACGCGCGCTACGCTCGACAACGGACCAGGTGCAAATGCCCTCTGGAATATTACCAATGTAACCCGCGACGACAGGAAATATCATTATATTACCGAAGAATATGCAAAAAAAATGTCGGAAGACACAGATGTTCAACAGGCGCTCGGAAAAACCGAAGATGAAATTTTTGATTATCTGATGTCGAAAGATTTGCAGCCCGAAATGACAATGGACGATTATGATGCTTTTATGGTATGGCATCGCGGACTTGCAGTGCCTGCCGCACGCAATCTTGACGACCCGGACGTACAGCGCGGCAAAAAAATATTTTACGAAACAGGATGTATTGCCTGTCACCGTCCTTCGTGGACTACCCGCAGCAATTATACTCCGCTGCCGGCGATATCAAACCAGAAAATATATCCCTATACCGATTTGCTGCGCCATGATCTCGACATGAAAGCACCGGGACGCGTACAGTTATGCCGCACAACGCCACTGTGGGGACGCGGATTAATGCAAACAGTTTCGGGGCATACCGACAGACTGCACGATTTGCGCGCACGTAACACGGAAGAAGCAATACTATGGCACGGAGGTGAAGCAAAACAGAATAAGGAAAAGTTCCTTAAAATGTCGAAAGAAGACAGAGACGCTCTTATAAAATTTCTGGATGCAATTTAAGAACTCCCCAACCGAGATGTGGAACTCCCCAATCGGGATGTAGAACTCAACAATCGGGATGTAGAACTCAACAATCGAACGGAGGAAGTAAACAATCAGGTTTATGAAATTGAAACACACTAAATGGTATGCCTTTGGAATATTAATAATTATCATGGCAGTACTTGCTGCTGCAACCATAATTGAAAAATTTTCGGGTACGGATTTTGTCGCCGACAAAATTTACGGCGCATGGTGGTTTGCCGCATTGTGGTGTGCATTTGCGATAATGTCATTTGTTTATATCATTGGCAGTAAATTATATCGAAACGGAATAATATTTATTCTGCACTGCTCGTTTGGCATAATACTGCTCGGAGCATTCGTTACCTTTCTGACTGCCGAACGCGGCTACATGCACCTGCGACAGGGAGAAATATCGGATACATACATCTCCGAAAAAACCGAAGTTCCTCGAAAATTGCCTTTTGAAGTCAAGTTAGTGCTTTTCGACATCCTGTATCATCCCGCATCATACGGGCAGCCCGCCGATTTTATCAGTTATTTAAAAATAAACAGTGAAATATGTTCGGTTTCGATGAATAAAATATATTCGCACAAAGGATACAGATTTTGCCAAATGGACTACGATGCAGACGAAATGGGAACCGTGCTGATGGTAAACAGCGATACTTACGGCATTTCAATTACTTATACAGGATATTTTTTGCTTTTACTGTCGATGCTGATTATACTTCTGGCTAAATTGCGATGGAAAATATTTTACATTCTTTTGCCTCTTGTCGGTCTGTGGTACTGCCTGTCTCAGTTAAATCCGATGACACCGATATTACGAACGCCGATGCTTGCCGCTCACGTTTCCGTGATAATGCTGTCGTATGCGCTTTTTGCCGTTATTACGGCAACAGGCATCGCCGGCATTTTGTCGAGCCGTTTGTGCGCCCGACTTTATAAATTGAATCAAACCCTGCTTTATCCTGCACTGTTTATGCTTGCTGCTGGCATATTTATCGGCGCCGTGTGGGCAAATATTTCGTGGGGACGCTACTGGGGCTGGGATGCAAAAGAAACATGGGCGCTTATAACAATGCTGGTTTATGCAGTGCCGATGCACAGAAACAGTTTTGTGATATTCCGCAATCCCGTGAAATTTCACACATACTG
>JAIRKV010000205.1 GCA_031259935.1 Prevotellaceae bacterium
TCCGCCGCCTATCCAAACCCTGCGAGAAATGAATTGATTATCGACAGAGAGGAAAAAGGCAGCGAATTAAAAGCAAACTCAGTAATCGGCGGGCAAAGTGCAAAGATTAAAAACAATGCGACTGTAAAAGTATTGCTGTACAGCTACAGCACAACGAAATTGGTTTACAGTAAAGATTTTTCGGCATCGGAGAAACAGATAAAGATTGATACATCAAAACTGCCAAATGGAATTTATTATCTAAACATTATTGAAAACGGAGAAAAAGTAAAGCAACAGACAATAGTTGTTCAGCATTAAAACATCGATAATATTAATAATAAACATTCAAAAATAATAAATAAACAAACATACAAATGGCAATTAAATATCAATATAATAAAACATCGCTCAACGATTTGAACAAACAGCTCAAAGTGCGGGAAAAGGCTTTGCCCACAATCAAAAGCAAAGAATCGGCGTTGCGCATGGAAGTAAAGAAAGCAAAAGACAAAGCAGATGAAATAAATGCCGAATTGACGCTCAAAATAAATTCGTACGACCGGATGTCGGCGCTGTGGGTCGAATTTGAACCCGATTTGGTTGCAATTGATGACGTTGATATTAAAACCATAAAAATAGCAGGAGTGAAAATTCCCGTGATAGAAAATGTGAAATTTTCGCTTAAACCGTTTAATCTTTTCAGCAAACCGCTTTGGTATGCCGAAGGAGTCGCTATTCTTAAAGACCTTGCATATCTGGGCTTGGAACGAGAATTTTTAGACGAAAAAGTGCGTCTTCTGGATTTTATGCGTAAAAAAACCACTCAAAAAGTAAATCTTTACGAAAAAGTTCAGATACCCGGATATAAAGAGGCTATTCTTAAAATAAAACGATTTATCGAAGATGAAGAAAATCTTTCGAAAGCAGCGCAAAAAATAGTAAAGGACAGACACGAAAAAATGGAGGAAAATGCAAAATGATAGTTCCGGTGATGAAATATTCGATGATTGTTTTCTTCAGGGAATATCAACCGTTTTTGCAGCAGTTGCAGGAACTCGGGCTGGTTGATGTAAGCATTTCGGCATGGAAAGCAAATGATGAAGAACGAAATCTTGTTGAAAAAATCAAAAATTACAGGCAGGCGGCGCAACAACTGAAATCTGTTGCCGATGTGCAAAAAAATCGACAGAATCCCGAAAAAGATCTTATGCCGGAAAAGGCTTTGGAAACTTATAAAAATGCAACCGACAAACTTGCAAAGTTAAAAGCCGAATCCGATAAAATTTCCAAAGAAATTGACGAACTTGCCGCCTGGGGCGAATTTGATATAAACCGTATCGAAACGCTGAAAAAAGCAGGAATCGTATTGCATTTTTATCAAATGAACGAAAAACGTTTTGAAGAATTTGCAAAATTATGGGCTGAAAAATATTCAATCACAGAAATAAATAAAATCAACCGTAAAACATATTTTGTAATAGCAGCGCAGGATTCCGAAGTTTTTGAATTTGACCTGCCCGAATTAAAACAGCCTTCAATCACTCACAGGCAGGCTTTGGAAAACATTAAAAAAATCGAAACGGAAATCGAAGAACAGCAAAATATTATCAATAGCAGCATCGTTTACATCAACGATTTTATTGCCGAAAGCGAACGCCTTTCAGACGATTTGCATCTGTCGAAAGCAATGAACAGCGGCGAAGAAGCCGCAGACGGAAAACTTGTGATTCTTGAAGGCTGGGCAACCGTTGATACCCAGACAGAAGTCGATAATCTGCTGAATGGTTCGGGAGTGTTTTATATAAAAGAAAAGCCAACTCCCGAAGACAATACGCCCGTGAAACTCAAAAACAACCGATTTGCACGATTGTTTGAATTTATAGAACAGTTTTATACATTGCCGAAATATGGAACAACAGACATGACGCCATATTGCGCTCCGTTTTACATGTTCTTTTTCGGATTTTGTCTTTGCGATGGCGGTTACGGACTGCTATTTTTGACGCTGGGACTTTTCATTGCAAAAAAAATGAAAAACGATGTGCTTCGCAGCCTTGGCTGGCTGACGTTCTGGTGCGGACTTGCAACATTGCTGTTCGGAATAGCGACAGGCTCGTTTTTTGGCATTTCAATAAGTGAACTTAAATTATTTGAACCTGTAAAAAACATATTTCTTGACCCCGAAAAATTATTCTATTTTGCGCTTGGCACAGGAATTGTGCATTTGCTTTTCGGCATGGGAATTAAAGCATACGGCAAGGCAAAATATTTCGGTTTCAGATATTCGCTGTCGACAATCGGCTGGATGATTGTGCTGATAACGCTGATTTCGGCGCTGGCTGTCGTGCCGGCATTAGGCTGCGCCGTTCCCTGCGGCTCCGAAATTTTCGCAGGCGCAATCGGATTGGGACTGTTTTTAATGCTGTTTTGCAACTCGCCCGGCAAAAACGTATTTGTAAACTTTGGCGCAGGATTGTGGAATACATACAACGATATTACGGGAATTTTGGGCGATACGCTGTCGTATTTGCGACTGTTTGCGCTTGGACTTTCGGGTTCGGTTCTGGCAACCGTATTCAACAGTCTGGCAACAGGCATGAGCCCTGATATTATCATAGTAAAACAATTGGTTGTGATTATAATTTTACTCATAGGACACGTATTGAACCTGTGCATGTCGGCGCTTGGAGCATTTGTGCATCCAATGCGTCTGACTTTCGTTGAATTTTACAAAAATGCAGGATTCGAAGCCGGACAAAGAGCATTTGAACCATTGAAAAAACACAAATTATAAATAAAAATTTTAGAAATGAAGATTAACAGTAAAAATATAAAAGATACGAAAAAGATAATTTTAAAAACCGCAGCAAATATGCTGATTTTGGCAGAAATGACAACAGTGCAAACGCACAAATGCATATAAGCCGGGCGGACAAGGCAAAATAAAAAAGAAATGTCAAATCTGCCGGGGCGGACGAGGCTAAAAAATAAAACAGCAGACAATTATCGTTAATCATTAACACATATAATATAAATAAATTAAATTAATATAAAACAAAAGTAAAATTAAAAAAAGTAAAAAATTATGGAACCTATTTTATTAGCTTACATTGGAGTAGCATTTATGGTTGGACTTTCGGGTATCGCAAGTTGTTTCGGAACAAGTATTGCAGGAAATGCTGCTATCGGCGCAATCAAAAAAGACAGCAGCGTTTTCGGCAGCTGTATGATGCTTTCGGCTCTTCCGAGTACTCAGGGACTTTACGGCTTTGCCGGATATTATCTTCTAAGTAAATATTTAACTGCAAATATAACAATGTTGCAGGGAGCGGCAATTTTGGGAACAGGAATTGCAGTTGGAGTTGTCTGTCTGTTTAGCGCAATCAGACAGGGACAAATTTGCGCAAACGGAATTACCGCTATCGGCAACGGACATAAAGTTCTCGGCAATACGCTAATTCTTGGCGCTTTCCCCGAACTGTACGCAATTCTCGGAGTTGCTTTGGTATTTTTGGTTGGTAACATGCTTGGACAACCTGTTGTATAAAATGAATCTTAAACGAAACTTTTGGTTTTTACTTTGCAGCATACTGCTTGTTTCTGCGTGCAGACAAAACAAAGTAAAAACCGAAACAGACGGTGAGCAGAGCGAAATTTATTATAAGCCTGCATTTTCAGAACGGTTTGTTATTGAAAAAGCCGGTAACGATAAACGTTTGATTGTACATAATCCGTGGCAAGGCTCGCGAAATGTAAAATTCACATATACATTGACAAATGATGACAATGACGCTGTTCATACGGTGAAAATTCCGGTTGAACGCGTCATTTGCCTGTCATCAACGCATGTTGCTTTCATTGATTTTATCGACAGAGCCGACAAAATTGTCGGCGTATCGGGAACAGATTATATTTCAAACGAAAATATTCGACGGCGTATTGCAGAAGGAAAAATCGTTGATGCAGGATACGAAAATTATCTTTCGTACGAAGTTATAGCCGCGTTGAAGCCTGATGTGATATTTGCATACGGAGTTGACGGCGAACTCGGCAAAACCGAAGCCAAACTCAACGAAATGGGAATGAAACTTGTTTACATAGGCGAATATCTTGAAGAAACGCCTCTTGCAAAAGCCGAATGGCTTGTGGCAATTGCGGCATTTTTCGGAGAAGAAGAAAAAGCGATTGAAAAAATAAAAAATATCGAGCACGAATATAATCAACTTAAAACGCTTGCCGAAAATGTAACAAACAAGCCCAAAGTGTTGATAAACGCTCCATACCGAGACGTCTGGTATCTTCCTGCAACCGGAACCACAGTAATAAATTTACTGAAAGATGCGGGCGGAGAATATGTTTTTGAAAACGAAACACAAAATTCCAAAGAAAGCAGACCTGTAAATCTCGAATATGTTTATACAAAAGCGCTTGATGCCGATTTGTGGATTAATCAAAATAATGAAACATCGCTCAGGCAGCTGCAAAACCTCGATGCACGACTGATAAATATACCGGCTTTCAAAAACGGAAATGTTTACAACAACAATAAAAGGCTGAACCGTCAGGGCGGAAATGACTTTTGGGAATCGGGAGTTGTTAATCCCCAAATAATTCTCAAAGATTTAATAAAAATATTTCATCCCGCTTTATTGCCCGAACATCAACTTTTTTATTACCGGAAATTAGAATAAGAAACCGTGTAATCAGAACTTCGATTTATGTTATTAAAATGATATAAGAATTTAATAATTTAAAGATTTAAACATTTAAAAATTTAAAGAATAATATGGATGCAAAACAGAAAAATAAGCACGTCATTGCGCGCCGTGTTGTTGTTTTGCATCTGTCTGTAATTTTAAATCTTTAAATTATTAAACATTTAAATTATTAAATGTAATTTGCATTTATAAATGTTTATAATAAATGATTTCAGCGCTTTTTAAAGAGCGGCTATTTAAATTTGCGCTGGCGCATTGCTTCAAATGCTATTATTGCCGTTGATACCGAAACATTCAGCGAGTCGATTGTTCCGCGCATCGGAATTTTTATTCGCATATCTGCACGGTTTA